>NZ_JAWLDW010000005.1:0-48423 GCF_041686455.1 Rhodohalobacter sp. | reverse complement strand
TCCCCTCCTTGAAAAAGGAGGGGAAATTGATCCAAAAAATAGGGCACATTCCTCTGAATTACCCAGAATACTCCGGCAACAGTTCAAAAAATTTCGCAGAAGTCTGGATTCCCCGGTGGAAATCCTTCAGCGAAAAACTCTCATTGGGAGAGTGCAGGGCATCTTTGGTTTGTCCAAAACCCATCAAGATTGAGTTCACTCCCAATACTTTTTTAAAATCGGCAACAATCGGGATGGACCCACCTTCACGAGCGAAAAGCACATCTTTGTTGTATACCTCTTCGAACGCTTTTGCAGCAGCTTTCAAACCATAGAAATTGAGATCTATAACTACGGGATATCCACCGTGATGCTCTTCTACTTCAACGGTTAAGGTATCCGGAGCCAGGGATTTTACATAATCTGTGAACAGTTTGGAAATTTTCTTAGGTTCTTGATCCGGAACAAGGCGCATGCTGATTTTTGCTCCTGCTTTTGCAGGCAGTACAGTCTTGGCACCTTCACCCTGGTAACCGCTCCATAATCCGTTTACATCCAGTGATGGCCGGGCAGATGCGCGCTCTAAAGTGCTGTACCCTTTCTCACCGTGAACGGTTTTCAGGTTTAAATCTTTTTTGTAGCCCACTTCATCAAATGGCAGCTTTTTGTAAGCTTCGCGCATCTCAACTGTCATCGGTTCCACATCATCGTAAAAACCGGGTATCTGAATAACTCCGTTTTCATCTTTCAGTTTTGCGATGATTTCAGCCAGAGCGTTGGCCGGATTTTCTACCGCCCCTCCAAATACGCCGGAGTGAAGATCGCGATTCGGCCCTGTAACATGAACTTCCATGTAAGCCAATCCTCGCAGTCCGTAGGTGATGGACGGCTGATCTTCGCCGAACATGGCGGTATCGGAAATCAGAACCATATCACATTTCAGTAACTCTTTATTTGCTTGAATAAATGGAATCAGATTTGGTGATCCGATCTCTTCTTCACCTTCAAGAATAAACTTCACATTAACGGGGAGATCGGTTCCGGTTTTCATATAGGCTTCAATCGCTTTCACATGGGTAAAGGATTGCCCTTTGTCATCACTCGCACCACGGGCATACACGCGCCCTTCTTTCACAGTTGGCTCAAAAGGTGGTGTTTTCCATAATTCATCGGGATCGGAAGGCTGCACGTCGTAGTGGCCATAAATCAGAACCGTGGGTCGATCCTCATGTGGGCACTTTTCGGCAGTGATGATCGGATGTCCATCTGTTTCATGCATAGTTACTTTGTCCAACCCGATTTCACTTAGCTGATCAATTAAAAACTGCGCTGCTTTTTTTACGTCCCCTTTGTGCTTAGAGTCCGTACTCACACTTGGAATACGGAGAAAATGAAATAGTTGTTCTTCAAAGTTTTTAGCGTTTTCCTGAATATATATTTCTACAGAACTCATAATAAATTTTTGTCAGTTAGATTCTTAAAAAGATACGTTTTTAACGGCTGAATGTCATTTGGGATTGGGATGATTTGGACTGTGGAATGATAATGTTACAATGTTTTCACGGCTTGATTCTCGATCCAGCCTTTCATCCCGTTTTCAAGACGGATGTAAATCCAATCTTGATGGTTTTCACTTTTTTGATAGTCAACTCTTACGGTGTACCCTTCGTACGCAGTGCTTATTTCACCCGAAGTTGTATCGGGGGATTGGTAGACAATTGACTGCCTCTCAGTCACAACTCCTGTCCCATATCTGTTATCAACATACTGTATGTAAAACGCAGTAACAAAAAGCAGAACCGACATGACCACTGCGCTAATGCCGGTATAATAAGAGTAAGTACGAAATTTGCCGTAAAACCAGAAAATCAAGATCCCGGCTATACCCAAATGAAGAAAGATAAGCGCCATTGAATAGAGTGACGGTATGCCTACCTGGTTATTGAGATAGTTGGATAAGCGTTCCCACGGTAAAGAAGGAAGTGTTGCCGATCGACGGTCAAAGCGTTCATTTACATACTCAATAGCGCTTTGAGCATCTGCTTTTGTTTCTGGATAATCGGAAGATTTCAGAAAGTGATATTTAGCAACTCCAAGTGAGTCAAGTTCAGTGTAGGCGGTACCGAGGTTGAACCACAATGCTCCGGAATGATGCCCCTCATCGGCGATCTTATGATATTGGGAAATGGCCTCCCGGTAGTTTTGCTTCTCAAGCTGTTCGGTAGCTTGTTCAAAGTTTGATTGTTGAGCAAACAGAAGCGAAGGAATATACAGTGCTGCCGCAAAAAGCAGAAGTGCAGTAGAGAGTGTTTTCAAAACAGTTTTTTTAACTCTTTGATTATACGTTCCGTTTTGTCGATATCAGACTGCTGATCAGCCATGGAGCCTGCCGGAGCGTAGCTAATGGTTGCACATTTGTCAAGCAGTTGTTTCAGAAGCTTAACAGTTTCAGAAGCAGCGTTTTTTTCTTTTACTTTTTTTATCAATTCAGAATCTGAAATACCAGCTTCCGGGAGTCCGACTTTGTCGCTGATAAAGCCGGTTAATGCCTTATGGAGTTGATTATAGAGCTCTTTCGGCTTTTGACTCTCATGGGCTTGTTTTGCCTGTTCAATTCTTACTTGAGCTTTTTCGAGGGCATTGTAGTTTCGGGAATAGTTTCGATCAGATTTCAGGCGATCGAGCTGATTCTTTTTCAAATAACCGACTACAAGCGCTAAAATTGGGACTCCCAATAAAATCCAGAATAGAGTAGTTTGGTGAAGGGGAGTACTTTTTTGATTGTTCCATACAGCAAGGCCTGTAATTGGGCCGGGCATGCCTTGATTCGATCCGGATGTTGCAGCTATACTTCTGTTTGACGAGGGATTTGCAGTAAAAGATACTGCCGGCAGGGTGATGTATTTGTAGCGATTATTCCGGGCGTCAAAAACAGCAATCTGCTGCTCGGGAATTGAGTAGCGACCCGGCGCGCGGGGAACAAGAAGTTCGGTAAAATTTTTATCTCCCCGTATACTTAAACCCCTGCGCTCAACATTGCTGCTCTCCTCCGGAGTATAGAGGTCCAAACCATCCGGAAGGTCATAAATTGGGCGTCTTACAAGCGGTACATTTCCGGTGCCCCGAATCGTTGTGGTAAGCTCTACAGTTTCACCTGTAACAACATCACTCCGATTTAAACTTCGCTCAATGTTCAGATCTCCAACGGCATTAATGGATACGGCATTTGAATCAGCTTCCGGCAACGGCTTTACGTCCATGTCGATAGGTTCAGATTCAAGGCTAACCCTTCGTTGGTTAACGCCACCTCCAAAAAAGCTGCCAAAAGGATCGTTTCTTTCAGGTCGGGTTCGAACTCCTACACTCATTGGATATTCTGACAGGGTAAGTGTGCCGCTCCGGCTTGGAAAAAGTGCATAGCGAAGCAGTGTAGCCGTTCGATAGCGCACCCCATCCAGAATAACAGATTCCGGTTCCGGCTGGCGGATATTTTCAAGTTCCTCTTTCCAGAATCCATCGGTTCTCCATCCTGCCGTAGGTTGAAAGGATGTAATCTCAATTCCTTGTTTAAAATAAAGAACAACACTTGCCACAATCTGCTGACCGGTAACGGGATTATCATCATCGAGTTCAATTTCAAGGAAAATATCCGGGAGTTGCTGGCTACCGTCTGTCGAGAGATTTCCTTTTTCAATAATCTCAATTTGAATAGGATTGGTGGTTCGTGTTTCACCGTCAATTTGAATGGAAACCGGAGGAATTGTGTAAACTCCTGTTTCTCTGGCAATTAAGGAAAAACGATAGGTGGTACTGGTGGTGGTTCTGCCATTTATTATGGAAATGCTCGTGCTTCGCGAGGGTGAAGAAGACAGCACACGCACACCCGACAGTTGAGGCAGGGTAGGTAGAGAAACATCCTGCATGGACGACCCTGAAACTTCAATATTGAGATTGAACTGCTCACCGACAAAAATTCTGTTTTCTGAAACAGTGGCTTCCAGGTTGAAATCCTGGGCAAAAAGATCAAGAGGTAGAAACAGAGCAGTAAAGAGCCCCAAAAGGGATAAGATTAAGAATTTACCAGTCTTTATCATTTTGATGTCTTCTGACATTTGCTTCTTTTTCACGATTTTCCAGAAGTTCTTTTTCCAGTTGTTCCAGCGCGTCCAGAATATTTTCCGCTTCTTGCTGACTCATACTGGAGGGCTCAGGTAGCTGTTCTTGGTTTTGTGGCTGATCTTCATTCTGAGGCTGCTGGTTGGGATTTTGCTGCTCACCTTCATCCTGATTTTCATCGTTCTCTTGCTCTTGTTCACCTTCAGATTCGTCCTGATCTGATTGTGAATCTTGCTCCTGCTCTTTCTCCTGTTTCATTCTCTGAGCCAGTTCGTAGTTAAAGCGCGCGTCTTCATCATCTGGATTTTTACGAAGGGCTTCCCGGAATTGAGAAATAGCTTCATCATAATTTTCCTGTTCAGAGAGCAGTTTGCCTTTATTGTAGTCAGCCAGGGCTTGCTGATTACTTGCTTCAGTCATATTTCTGAACTGTTCATAAACTTGCATGGCTTCTTCTGTATTTCCGGCCTCTGCCAAAGCATTCCCGAGATTGAAATAGAGGCGTGAATTATCCGGGTTTTGGTCAATAGCCTGCCTGTAAAGCTCTACAGCGAGCTCATAATCTCCATTTTTGAATGCTTCATTCGCTTTACGTGCGTCATTCAGTGATGAAGCAATAAGTAAGAAGCCGATAATAAGTAGAATGAACTTATTCATGTGAGTATATCAATTTTGTAAACTGCTGCTGAATAAACGGCTCAAACAGAGATGAAGTATAGAACATGTCAATCAGGAGTCTTCTTCGAGGAGACCCAGTGTCTCTTCATCCAGTTTCAAGTTGGTAAAAATGTTAGACACATCATCATTATCGTCAAACTTGTCCATCATTCTTAAATTCTTACGGGCTGTATCCGGATCAGCAGAAATTTCAGTCATTGGAATTCGGATCAGCTCGGCACTCTCCACATTTATATCATTCTCTTCCAGGTTTTTACGTACATTAAAAAGCTGCTCTCGGGAAGTGATGACTTCAAAGAAATCGTCTTCTATATTTACATCTTCCGCACCGGCGTCAATAGCTGTTAGCATAAACTCATCCTCATCAAGCCCCTCAGCATTCACTTTTATAGAACCCTTTTGCTCAAACAGGTATGCAACAGAGCCATCCGTTCCCAGGTTCCCGCCAGATTTGGTAAATATGTGGCGAATCTCTCCAACTGTACGGTTCAGGTTATTACTGGTAGCTTCCACAAAGTAGGCAATGCCACCCGGTCCGTATCCTTCGTAGGTAACTTCTTCATAGTTTCCGGATCCGTCATCCAGTTCACCGGTTCCTTTTTTGATGGCGCGCTCAATATTATCCTTTGGCAGGTTAACGGCTTTTGCATTTTCAATAGCCAGTGATAACCTTGGGTTTGCATCGGGATCACTGCCGCCTTCACGAGCCGCAACCGTCAATTCGCGGATATGCTTTGTGAAAACTTTTGCTCTTTTAGCATCTTCTTTAGCTTTCTTATGTTTGATGTTAGCCCATTTGGAATGTCCTGCCATGAGTATGTAATCAGTGTTTTAAGGGAAAATTGAATTTAGAAATATAACGGAAATGTCAAATTTCACCTAATGTCTTCTACACGATCCTGAAATATCGAGTATGATTAAAACGAATATGCGAAACGGTTTGTTTTTAAAGATCTATTTAGAGCAGTGTAAGTATATTGGTACATTCTCAGCAAAGATATAATCACTTTTTTAAAATCATTTAAACAGTAAAATATGAACATAGGTATTGTCTGTTACCCTACGTACGGCGGCAGCGGGGTTGTTGCCACAGAACTTGCCAAAGGTCTTGCAAACCGGGGTCACAATTTGCACATTTTGAGCTATGCACGACCGGCGAGACTCGATTCGCTGCGTACAGATATCACATTTCACGAGGTTGATCTCAGCAGTTATCCGCTCTTTGAATATCCGCCCTACGATCTTGCTCTTGCAAATAAAATGGTTGAGCTGATTGAGTATGCCAATCTGGATATTTTGCACGTACACTATGCAATTCCTCATGCCACCAGTGCTTATTTGGCGCGACAGATTGTGAATGAAAATGCATGCAAGGTTCCCGTAATTACTACACTTCACGGAACAGATATCACGCTGGTTGGAAGTAACCCCATGTATAAGAAGGTGGTGGATTTCTCTATCAATCAAAGTGACGGTGTGACAGCCGTTTCCGAATATCTGAAAGAGGAGACATACAAACTGTTTGATATAAAAAAGGATATCAAAGTCATTCCTAACTTTATTGACCTGGATCGATTTAAGAGATCAAAAAAAGAGCATTTTAAAAAGGCGATCTGTCCGGAAGGTGAGAAGGTAATCACACACGTATCAAACTTCCGTGAAGTTAAACGAGTAACGGATGTTGTGGAAGCTTTTGCTCAGGTCTTAAAAAATGGAGTTCCCGCAAAACTTCTGATGGTGGGTGATGGACCCGATCGATCAAAAGCCGAGCAAAAATGCCGCGATCTGGAAGTGTGTGAGCACGTCAGATTTTTAGGTAAGCAGGAACAGGTTGAGGAGGTTCTATCCATTGCTGATCTGTTTATGATCCCGTCTGGAAGTGAAACATTTGGACTTGCAGCGCTTGAGGCGATGAGCTGCAGTGTGCCGGTTATCAGCTCTAATGTTGGCGGGCTTCCGGAAGTAAATATTGACGGTAAAACCGGCTTTGTTTGTGAGCTGGCTGATGTTGAATGCATGGGCAGATGTGCTACAAAGGTTCTGAAAGATGAAAAGCTTCACAAAAAAATGTCGAAAGCAGCACGAAAGAGGGCCGAAAATTTTGAAATAGACAAAATAGTGTCCATCTATGAAGAGTACTATTTGCAAGTAAAAGCAACGATGTAGATGGGGCAAATGGTAAACGGATTGAAATTCAAAACGACAGCAGGGATCATTTTTATTCTCCTGATTGGTATATCCTGCGGGGATGAACAAGATCAGGAATCGGCATACGAGTACTCCGCTCAAATTGATAAGGCAGTTGAGAGTGGATTGAGTGAGTCAAGTTTTACAGGAGCTGTTGTATTGTTAGGTACCGATGATGAGATACTCTATCAAAAAGCATATGGCTATGCTTCTCTTTATGATCAAGAGCTTAACGTTGTAGAAAATCCGGAGAGCACTACAGTTGATCATATGTTTGATATTGCATCTCTTACAAAAATTTTTGCCACAACATATGCTATGATGGCACTTCACAGTGACGGGCTTATTCAGCTTGATGATCCGGTTTCTGAATATATTGACGAGTTTGCAAAACCATCACATTCGAACATTACGATTCGGGATCTTCTCTCGCACTCTTCAGGATTACGCCAATGGTATCCTACATACTACACGATCGACAATTCTTCGGAATTTATTAACTGGGTTGTTGATTTAGACTTAGTAGGTTCACCGGGGGAAGATCGTCGATATAGCGACCTGGGATTTATGATTTTGGCTGAAATCATTGAAAGAGTAACGGTACAGAATATTGAGGAATATTTGTATGAACGCATTTATGAACCTCTCGGGCTGTCAGTGATTGGTTTTAATCCGGTTATGGGTAGTGACGAAAAAATTGTTTCTACTTCTCATGGAAATCCGTTTGAAAGAAAAATGATTTCAGACGACAGTTTTGGGTACAGTATTGATGTGAATCCGGATGCCTGGAATGAATGGAGAGATTATACTCTGAAAGGAGAAGTTAATGACGGAAATGCTTTTTATACCTTTGACGGTATGACCGGTCACGCAGGCCTTTTTTCTACGGCTGATGAACTTTCAATTCTATTGCAGCTTATTTTGAATGAAGGATATTGGAATGATGAAGAGATAATTTCAAGCTCAACAATTGAAAAGTTTGTTTCAAAGGATCAATTTAGAAATGGACTTGGGTGGGCTATGGATCCCGGATTTTTACACGCAGAAACTTTACCTGAGGGTAGTATTGGTCATACAGGATTTACGGGTGTTAATTTTATAATGAGTCCTGAAGATGATATGTTCTACATTTTTTTGACAAACCGGCAACACGTTGGCGTAGACGAGAGTGGTAATTATCCCGATTTAAGTAACATCAGAGAAGAGTTGAGCAGCATCATTTTTAAAGGTTTATAGAGGTATGAAATTGAATTCTTGCAAAAGGTTTCAATAGTTAAAAATGAAGTAAATCAGAGGGCGGGAGAGATATTTAAGTTTAGAAAATTGCTAGTTCCGAATAGACAATTTCATTAATTATTGTATTTTTCTCTGCTTATTCTTAAAAGTATTTTGTGCAAAATGTTAAAGTCTACGATGAAGCGTAAGTAGAATCTTTAATTAGAAATGGTTTTAGCACAAATTTCACAAAGTATCATGCAGACAGGCGTTTGGTTTAATTCAAAAAATAAAATAACAGCAGGGCTGGTTTTCGCTTTTCTTCTGTTAGCCGGCAGCCTATACACGGTTAATTATTACAGCAGTGGTTTGCAGGTAGGGATGAGGTCTTTCAATTTTGGAAGCAGTCAGTTCTTGAAGTCTCAGCAACACGCTGTAAATGAGTTGGTTCAGTTTATCCATACCGAAGAGCCTGAAAATATTGAAGCTTTTTATAATCATATCAAAGTTGTAGAGCGGCTAAAACAGGGTAGAGATTTGCTGGTCTCAGAAAGCGGCGATCGAGAAGAGATTATAGAATATCTTCATCTGGGTAATAACGAACCACATGGCGTTACAGAATTGGTTAGGCTGTACGATTTTTTTTCACATACAGAAATTGTCCAGCAACTAATTTCTCTTTGGCAACAGACTGATCAAAAAGTGGTGGATGTACAGCTTCTTGCTAATGAAGTATCTGAGGCATCTGGTTATAATGAGTTAACCCAGGAATCCAGACAGGAATATCTCATCCGGATTTATACATTATCAAATGAGATAACCGAGCTCGATCAAAAGTTTTTTTCAAATCTGACTCTTGCCGGTATAATGATTGATCGTATCGTGAATCGAGTCAATTTGGCTGCCATTATAGTCTTTGTCTTATTGCTTGGATTATTTACTTGGATGCAATTGAGAACTGTTAGAAAGTGGAATGAAAAAATTTCCGAGTCCGAAAAGAAATTCAAAGTGGTACTGAACAATTCTCAGGATGTAATCTATCAAATGGATCTGGAGACTGGTAAATATGTGTACATGAGTCCCTCCGCAGAAAACATGCTCGGCTACAATATCGAAAGAATGAAGGAAGGAGGGGCCGATTTTATGCTGAAAATCACACATCCTGAAGACCTGAAACGAATGGAGGAACAGGTTGAAAGCTATTCATCGGATGATCTTGAGCAGCGCCTGTCCGATGACACTCAGTTTCGGGTTAGAAAGAAGAATGGGGAGTATATCTGGGCAAATAACAAGCGAACCTTGTTAAGAGACGTAAATGGCAATCCCAAATATATTATCGGTAACGTCAGGGATATTTCGGAACGCAAAAAATATGTTGATGCGCTGGATCAGTCATTAAAAGATAAAGAGATGCTGTTGTCGGAAATCCACCATCGGGTTAAAAATAACCTTTCAATTGTATCGAGTCTGATTGAGCTCCAAAAAGGAGCCCGTGATGAAATTACAGAAGCGGACCTGAAAGATATTCAGGATCGAATTAAATCAATTGCGCTGGTTCATGAAAAGCTGTATCAGGCAGAAACCCTGGCTGATGTTGACCTCTCTGTATATATAGAAGATTTACTGATGATGATTAAGTCAGCTTTGGGCTCAAAGCAGAAAGATGTTGATATCGTAAGTGATTTGGATGCAATTCTGATCGATAATAAAAAAGCAGTGCCCGTTGGTCTGCTGATAAACGAACTTGTGAATAATTGCTACAAATATGCCTTTTTGGATAAAGAGAGTGGGGAAATACATATCTCGCTGAAGAAAAAAAATCAGGATATTGTACTGAAAGTTGAAGATAACGGAGCAGGTTTACCTGCCAATTTTGAAGAAAAATCGAAGGCATCATTGGGAATGACTCTGGTTCGGGCATTTACTCGCCAACTAAATGGAGATCTTGACTTTAAGTCTGACCATGGTGCGAAGTTTACGATTCGATTTGAGGTTCCAGATAAAAATGGAGAGAAATAAAAAACCCCAATCTCAAAAGAGAAAGGGGCTTTGTGACGGAGAATCTTGACTATCCGACATTATTAATCAGAATAATTCTGAATAATAATTAAGCAGCCAATACTTTAGAAACCTCTTCGGCTGCTTCTTTCAGAAGAACAGCAGAAATTACGTTCAGATCACTATTGTCGATGATCTCTTTCGCTTCCTCAGCATTGGTTCCCTGAAGACGTACAATAATTGGCACGTTTTTCACCTTGTCGGCAATTTCAGGATCCTTAACGGCTTCAATCACACCGTTGGCAACGCGGTCGCAGCGTACAATCCCGCCAAAAATATTTATAAGAATCGCTTTTACATTTTTGTCGTCCAGGATGATTCGGAATCCGTTTTTAACGGTTTCAACATTTGCGCCGCCGCCTACATCAAGAAAGTTGGCAGGCTCACCGCCTGATAGTTTAATGATATCCATTGTTGCCATTGCAAGTCCGGCACCGTTTACCATACAGCCAACGTTACCATCCAGCTTGATATAGTTCAGATCATACTTGGAAGCTTCCAGTTCAATCGGATTCTCTTCAGCAGTATCGCGCAGTTCAACGATATTTTTGTGGCGATAGAGTGCATTTCCGTCGAATGTTACTTTTGCATCGAGAGCCATTACATCGTCGTCGGTTGTAAGTACCAGCGGATTAATCTCCACCATGTTGGCATCTTTCTCAACATAAAAGTTGTAAAGTGCCGTGATAAACTTTACCGCTTTTTTGAAGGCAGCCCCTTCAAAACCCAGTGCAAAAGCGAGGCGCCGCGCCTGTGCTGGAAACAGTTCCATTCCGGGCTCAACCCACTCTTTTACGATCTTTTCGGGAGTCTCTTCGGCAACTTTTTCAATCTCAACTCCACCTTCAGTTGAAACCATAATCACGTTTTTACTATTGCCACGGTCTAGCAAAATGCCAAGATAAAACTCCTGTTCGATGTCAACACCGTCGGTAACATAGATGGTTTTAACTTCCTGTCCTTCTTCTCCGGTTTGGATAGTTACCAGTGTGTCTCCCAAAAGTGACTCAGCGGCTTCACGAACTTCGTCGATTGAACGACAAAGAATTACACCTTTTGCATTATTCTTTTTGGTGCGCCCTTTTCCGCGTCCCCCGGCATGAATTTGTGCTTTAACTACAAACAGTTTGGTTCCGTTGGCCTTCATCTCTTCTGCAGCTTTTACGGCTTCATCAACAGAAGATGTGGCAACACCTTTCGGAACGGCAATGCCTGCTTCTTCAAATAACTCCTTTGCTTGATACTCGTGAATTTTCATGATTCAGTTGGTTAATCAGTCAGCATTTTGGTTTAAAAATTTCGGCTGAATAATACCCAAATACACGAGCAAATAAAAGCGAGTGATATCTTTTGCTGTAAGGCTTTGCAATTTTTTGCCTCTTACAGAAAAGAAGATCTAAAATTGAATTTGAAATATGAGCAAAAGATCAAGAAACAGAATAAAAGAGCTTTTTTACGTAGAGCTAAAAATAACGGGTGAAGTACCTGTTTTCATCAGAAAGTCCGTTTCGAAAAAGATAACCGAAGGTTTGAAATGGTGTTGTGAAAAAAGAGGGCTTCGGATTTATGACTACATTATTTTGCCGGATAGAATACTATTCGTCGCTGATACAGCATGGGGTTCACTGCGGGATGTATTAGATTCTTTCCAGAGCTTTTCTTCTAAAGCCGTTATAAAGGTCTTGCAATCAGAAAGACAATCCGGGCAAGCGGATTGGATGCTTAAGTTAATTGATAAAATCGGCAGTGTGGATCAGACAGGAGAACGCAATATTTGGGAGTCATCTCCTGTGATAGAGAAGCTGATCAAACAAGAACAGCACGACAAACATGCAGAGATGATATCTAATCGGATGGTTCGGCTGGGTTGGGTTCACAAGCCGGAGCACTACATTTTATGCAGCTCATCACCTCGGCATCCACTAAACGGCTGGATTGTGGAAGGTATTGATCCGTGGAGTTAGAAAGTGATTTTTACACTATCGTTTGAACGGCTTCGTAAAGAGTATCAAATACTTTAATATTATGCTTCTTCAGCCACTTTTTATCTTGATTTGGCTCATGCCTGGAACGGATAAAGAATGGTTTGATTCCCAACCCTAACGCAGGCTTAAGATCAGTGATTTTATCTCCGGCCATAAAAGACTGTTTCGGATCAATCCCGTGTTTATCGATCGCCTTAAGAAACATACCGGTTCCGGGCTTTCGGTCGGTTGGATCAAAATCCCGAGGTTTTTTATCAAACTTTGGGTGGTGTGGTGCAATATACCAGTCATCAATATGGAGCCCATCTTTTTCAAGCTGTTGATCCACCCAATTGTGAAGCTGAATAACATCTTCTGTAGTATATCGTCCCCGGGCAATTCCGGATTGATTGGTAACAACGATGATTTTGAACTCATTTTCATTCATCCAGCGAATGGCTTTCAGTGCATCTTTACACCATGTCCACTCCTCGGGCTTGTGAACAAAATTGTAATCCACATTTAATGTACCGTCGCGATCAAGAAAAAAGGCTCTCATTGAAATGAAAATTATCTTTAGATGTTTTCAGACCGGCCGCTAATCCACCCGGTCCAGAATTTTAAGGTGGAAACGACTAGAAGAAAAATTAGCGGTGTAGTCCAGTTGCCTACAAAATCGTGAAATGCACCGAATAATGCGGGGCCAACAGCGGCAAGTGTATACCCGACTGATTGGGCCATCCCTGATAGTTCGTTGGCGGTTTCAGTATCTTTTGTGCGGAGAACGATAAAAAGCAAAGCCATCCCAAAACTGCCACCGAGGCTTATTCCCAGTATTGATGCCCAAAATTCTGTATAGGTCGTGTCGGTGATGAAAATAAGTCCCAACAGACTGAAAACCTCAAGCCCAACTAATATTCCCACAGGTAGTCTTTGCCGCTGCCGTCTGGAAGCCCAAGCCGGCATTAGAAAGGTGCCTAAGACACCGGATCCCTGAACAATAGCAAGCATCAATCCGGCTCTTGCTGTATTCATGCCGCGTTCAATTAGAACCTCGGGAAGCCAGGCAACAATGATGAAAAATGTAAAGGATTGCAAGCCCATAAACAGAGCTACATTCAAAGCTATGCGTGAGTTTGTAAGATGCTTTATTGCATTCTTGAAACTTCGGTTTGCCACTACCGGCATGTTTTTTTTCATTTGAGGCAGCCAAACCACCAGTGCAACAAAAGAGAAAAATGCCCATATGCCTAAGGCCCATCTCCATCCTAAATCAAGACCTTCTGAAACAGGCACACTTATTCCTGAGGAAACGGCCGCACCGGTTCCCAGCATGGCTGAATAGATCCCGGTTACCAGTCCGTACCTGTTTGGAAAACTCTTTTTTACAATACCGGGCAGCAAAACATTGCCAAGCGCTATACCAATACCAAGAATGGCTGTTCCGGCAAAAAGTGCGGCATGAGCGGGGTAGACCCTGATAAGCAGCCCGGCCGTTAACAGTAAAAGGGCCAGCGTCATTGTCCCTTCGGTACCCAGTTTTTTGGTGAAAAATGGTGTCAGAATAGAGAACAGGCCGAATGCCAGAACCGGGAGCGTTGTGAGCATTCCCAAAAGCGTATTGGAAAGTCCCGTTTCTAGCCTGATTTCATAGATCAGAGGACCTACAGCTGAAATTGCTGGTCTGAGATTAAACGCAATTACTGCAATCGCTACAATCAGTAAAACTTTCTTATTCTGTTCAGGTGACATTGCGTAGTTTTATAAAACGCTAAAGGTAAGGATTGTAACACCAAACTGTGAGCTATGATTTGTTCGAATTCAAAATTGTTTACCACATCGACATTGACTAATTTTGAAGCAAAAATCCCATAGAGGTAACTTTTTGGAACAAGCAAAAATCATGACGGAAGAGGACGTGAAGCGCACTTATTTGCGTTTTGCCTATCAGTTTCTCGAGCCGTACGAAGATCCATCCCATCCCGCAATAATTGGTATGCAAACGCGAGGAGTGTATATGGGCAGGCGAATTATGCAGATCATTAAAAATGAAACAGATGTAAAGCCGGATTTTGGTGTGCTTGATGTTACATTTTACCGAGACGATTTCCGGTCGAAGCTGAAAATGCCTGAAGTGAAAGTCACCGAGATCCCTTTTGATCTTTATAATAGGGATGTGATTTTGGTTGATGATGTTCTCTATACGGGAAGAACGGTTCGGTCAGCTATGGATGCGCTGATGGCATACGGCCGGCCGAGAAGTATTCGATTTTGCTGCATGATAGACCGCGGTCACCGGGAGTTGCCTGTCTCAGCTGACTACGTAGGGTTGACGGTTCCAACACATGAATATGAAGAGGTTAGGGTGAAAGTTAAAGAACTGGACGGCGAAGATGCGGTTTTTGTAGTGAAGGGAGGGCCGGATGAGTAAAGAGAAACAGACGGATTATAATTTTAAACAGAAACATCTGCTCGGGCTTGCTGATTACAGTGCAGATGATTTGAGGTATGTATTGGAACAGGCTAAAACCTTCCGTGAAGTGTTGGATCGTCCGGTTCCGAAAGTGCCAACCCTTCGAGATAAAACAATTGTAAATCTTTTTTACGAAAACAGCACCCGAACAAGACTCTCTTTCGAACTGGCCCAGAAAAGAATGGGTGCAGATGTAGTTAATTTTTCTGCCGGGACCTCAAGTGCAAAGAAAGGGGAGTCCCTGAAAGATACGATTCAAAATATCAGCTCCATGAAAATTGATATGGTGGTCAGCAGGCACGAAAGCCCCGGTGTGCCGCATTTTCTCACTCGCTGTGTAGATGCTGCGATCATTAATGCAGGAGATGGAGCTCACGAACATCCAACCCAGGCACTTCTCGATATTTTTACGATGCAGCAGATTCACCCTGAAATGAAAGGTAAAAAGGTAGCCATTGTCGGGGATATCTCTCATAGCCGCGTAGTACGATCAAATATCATCGGTCTTAAAAAACTAGGAGCAGAAGTGGTTGTCTGCGGACCAAAATCATTGATGCCGGTTTATGTAGAGACCATGGACGTAGATGTTTCATACAGTATTGATGAGACACTCGCATGGTGTGATATTGCAATGGCGCTTAGAATACAAATGGAGCGCATCACCGGAGGAACAGATCTTTTCCCTTCTCTTCGGGAATATCATGAGACATTTGGTATAAAAATGAGCCATCTCGAGAAATATCCTGATTTTACTGTAATGCATCCCGGTCCAATCAATCGTGGTGTGGAGATGGAGAGCCTCGTGGCAGACAGTGATCGGGCTGTTATTTTAAATCAGGTTACCAATGGTGTTGCGGTGCGAATGGCAATTCTTTACCTGCTGAGTGGCGGAAACCGAATGTTATGAAATGCGGCCGCCGTGGCGTGTGATTAAAATTCCCGCAATCACAATTGCAGCTCCCATGTATTGCAGTAATTCCAGATTTTCGCCTAAAAGCACAACGCCGGAAATTAGCCCAATAACGGGAACCAGGTTTTGATAAGTAGAAGACCGTACTGCCCCCACAACTTTAATTCCATTGTTCCATATAAGGTAGGCAAGGCCAATGGCCAGTAAGCCACTGAAAAAAGCACCGCCAAATGCGGCAAAAGAAACAGACTCCCAATCAGTTTCGCCAAAATGCGGTATTGCCAGAAGCGTAAGCGAAATAGCTCCAATTGATGTCATCATGGCCGAATATTGGACAGGCGTGTATCGCGTAAGGTGTTTTTTTGAAAAAATGGTATAAAGTGCCCAAACTACTGCAGCGAGTACAATGGTTACATCACCCGTAAAGTTATCAGAACCGAACGAGACAGGATTCTTTCCAAAGAAAATGATGATTGTAACTCCTGCAAAGGCTAGGAATACACCGATGGTTTTCAGACGATTCAAAAATTCAAGAGAAAACAGGTGTGAACTGATAGCCACCCATATTGGGATTGTACCAAGCATCACGGCGGCATTGGCCGCAAATGTCAGATTAATACCGACAATGAATAACCACTGATAAAAGAGATTGCCGATTAGTCCTAAAATGACTAGCGGTATGATGTCTTTCTTATCGATTGTAAACCACGACTTGCGCCTTATGATAATGGCCCACATGAAAAGAGCTGCCAATACAAAACGGATTGAGTTGAAACTGTAGGGGTCAATTTCTGCGAGGCTGGCTTTGATAACTGTAAAATTTAATCCCCAGATAACTGCCAGAAAAAGCAGAGAAAGGTCAGTAAGCAGAGATTTTTTGAGCGTTGTCATGATTCTATCTGTTGAGCATGCAAAGATAGAGATAATCTTGCAGAAATAACTTTTGGAATTGGTTGGAATGGAATTCTAAAAGTGATAGTTTTATGACTTCTGTTCAAAAAATGACTGACAGTCAAATATATGAAAGAATTATCCAGGAAAGAACGCGAAAAGCTTAGAAGGCGCGAAGCTATTATTGATGCCGCTGAGCAGATCATAGGGGAGCACGGTTTCAACAGTGCTACCATGGAAGAGATTGCCGAAAAAGCTGAGCTGGGCAAAGGAACTCTCTACCTGCACTTTAAAAGCAAAGTATCTATTTACCTTGCCATTTGTGAACGAGGTTCCAGACTGTTAAACCAAGAGATGGCTAAAGTTTTGACCAAAGACTTGAGTGGTTTAAAAATGGTTGAGAATATTGGTCATGTATATTTGAAATTCATTCAGAAGAATCCAATCTATTTCAGTGCTTTTAATTACTATGAAAGCATTTTGGATATGGAAGAGTATTCGAATAGCCCCATTGTGGAGAAATGCGAAGAGAATGCGTCTGAAGCTATGACTTTTATTGTGAGATCCCTTCAGGTTGGGATGCAGGATGGTTCAATTAAGGATACAATTGATCCTAAGGAATTAGGTCTGATTATTTGGGCAGCTTCAAAAGGAGTAATGCACATGGCTTTTATGAAACACAATGTTAAATACCATAAATTTATGGATGAAATTGAATTTAGTTTTGAATCACTAATACAGAATTTTATTCATCTGATTGGTAGTGGAATTGAAAAATGACCGACAGTCAGATAAGTTGTAACATGTATCTGGATATATCGTAGGAACGAGATAAAATAATTTGCGAAAATAGAATCGCCTAAAACAAATATGAAAGTGACAAAAAAGATACTACTGGGGGTATTCATTCTGTGGATATTTTCCGGGCAGATAAATCAAATAAAAGCACAGGATGTCGCTGATCTTACTTCCGGAGATACGGTGACAATAACGCTGGATGAAGCGATCCAAATCGCCCTCGTTAATAATCACCTTCTCCGTAAAGGGCTGCTCGATTTAGACCGGGCGGAAGCACAAATTCGTGAAGCATGGGGATCTGTTTATCCTCAAGTAAATGCTTCGGGGAGCTACACTAGGAATTTGCGCACACCCAACCCTTTCGCAGGTTCTGATGCCGGAGGCCTTTTTGAATCGTTTGGTGCAGTCGATTGGCTCGCATTTAATGAACAAGCACGAACAGACGGGGATCCGAATACCAATCCAATTACCTTTGATGAATACCTGGACCGGCAAAGACAGGGTTATGAAGATGCAGGAATTGCCCCGCCAGGTTCGGATGGAAGCAATCCATTTGCAGTTGAAAACCAGTTTGAGTTCGGTTTGTCTATTACACAAGCTATCTATAATGGAGCCGCATTCTCTGCAATTAAAGCATCACAGCAGTTCAGGGAGCTGAGTCAGGATCAGGTACAGGCAGACCGGCAACAGGTTGTTCAGGAGGTGAAAAATTCATTCTATTCAGCCTTGTTAGCCAAAGAGCAGGTAGAGGTGCTACGTTCCAGTGTAGAAAGGCTTCGGGTTACAGTAGAAGAAACCCGCCGATCGGTGGAAGCCGGAGTTTTATCAAGATACGACAGGGTCAGTGCAGAAGTTGAACTTGTAAATCTGGAAACCAACTTGATTGAAGCAGAAAATCAGGCAGAACTGGCAGCCAAGAATCTGGCACTTCAGCTTGGAATTCCGACTCAAAAGGAGATAAACCTCAGAGGTAAGCTTGAGTTCAATGAGTCTATGCAGCCGGATGTTGCCGATAAAGAGATTGCTTATGAAATTGCGTTACAGCAGCGACCCGATATCAAACAAACGGCGAGCTTGCTCGAACTAAGGTCAATTGAAGGGGAAGTAACAAAATCTAGATATTTTCCAACCGTAAATGCATTTGCGAATTTTGCCTACATCGGTTCTGTGCCATCGAACCGTACGGCGATATCGCCGGTTGAGGGTCAGGAATTTGCCTTTACAGCATCAGACAGAAGCTTTTTTGATGATTCCTATTGGAACGAGGCAGTATCGGTTGGGTTAAGGATGAACTGGAATATTTTCAATGGCTTTCAGACTCGAATGCAGGTTCAGCAGAACAAAATTGATATCAAGCAAGCCGAAATAGACAGGGAGTTTCAGATGAATGCAGTTTATCTGGAAATTGATCAGACCTTGAAAAATCTTGAAACATCGCTTAAAAGAATCAGGAGTCAGGAAAGAAATCTGGAACAGGCAGAACTTAATTATGAGTTTGCACTGAAAAGGCTGCAGGAAGGAGCCGGAACAGCACTACAGGAGCGCCAAGCCTCATCCTTACTGGATCAAAGTAAACTCAATTATCTCTCGGCTGTGTACGATTATTTGACCGCACTCAGTCAGTACGAAAAATCAATTGGTAAACAGGTATTAGACGCACAATAAAATGTTGAATAAAGAAATGATGAAAAAAGTACTCAAACAAACAGGATTTCTGCTATTGGCCATCGCCTTTGTATCGTGTGATCAAGGTGAGGATAATGGAGATCAAAACGGGGTTAATGGCGCAAGATTAATGCCGGTCGAAACCGTGATCATCGAAACGGACAGTTTTGAAGATTTTGTCCGCACAACAGGAACTGTAGAAGCTATTGATGATGCCATGATCTCTTCTGAAGCCTCAGGCAGGATACTCTCTATTAAAGAGAGAGGGGAAAGAGTAGAAAAAGGTGAAGTTATTGCACAAATCGACGATCGGCTCATTCAGGCTCAGTATGAAGCAGCTAAAACCGGTTTTGACCTCGCTGAAGATACCTTCAATCGTTTTGAAGCTCTGCACGCTGATTCGATTATAAGTACGCAAGACTTTAATAGCGCCAAAGCACAGCGCGATCAGGCTCGAGCACAGCTTAATCAAGTAGAAAAGCAGCTTCAGGATGCAAAAATTGAAGCTCCTTTTTCCGGTAGAATTGAAGAGCGATTTGTTAGCACGGGTGAGCTTATAAACCCCGGTATGCCGGTAGTTAGGCTGGTGAACACCGATCAGATTAGGGTGCTGGCGGGTGTTCCTGAAAGATACTCCGGTGAAATTACTGAAGGGTCCGCGGTTCAGATAAACTTCAGAACCGTAAATAATGATAGCATGGAGAGCCAAATCACTTATGCCAGTAATGTACTGGATCCGGAAACCAGAACGTACGCTATTGAAATTGAAATGCAAAATTCCGGTCAGCTCATTAAGCCGGAAATGGTGGTGGATTTGATGCTGAAACGAAGAACGCTTCAAGATGTAATTATTGTGCCCAGAACTGCTGTTTTGAGAGATGAAGATGGGCAATCTGTTTATATAGCTGAAGAAGATGATGGCCAAAAGTTTGCACAATTGGTAAGTGTGCAGACGGGGTCAGCTTCGGGGCCGCTAATACAAATTACTAATGGGTTATCAGCCGGGGATGAGATGGTTGTAACAGGAGTTCGGAATCTAAGCGAAGGGGATGCTTTGAATATATTGACAACAGAAACCAGCATTGAGAGAGCTGAGCGACTAAAAACTGCCGACAAGCCTGTGGTAACGTTTTAAACCGGATATTGTTAAAAAATTTTTGATCTGATACGCTGTAAATATGAAATTAACAGAGCTTACACTTAAAAACAGAACAGTTATTGTTGTTCTTACGGGGATACTTATTTTGGCGGGAGCTTTTAGCTACAGTTCTATTCCCAAGGAATCGAACCCGTCTATTGAGATTCCGATATTTATTGTCAATACCATCTATCCCGGCATATCGCCCACCGACATGGAATCCCTTATCACTCAGCCGATTGAAAGGGAGCTGCAGGGAATTAACGGAGTGAAGGAGATACGTTCAAACACCCTGGAGAGTTTTAGCAGTATTGTTGTTGAATTCGAATTGGATGTACCCTTAAATGAAGCCAGCCAGCGGGTTAGGGAAAGGGTTGACTTAGCCAGGACAGATCTCCCTCCTGATGCAGAAGAGCCTTTTATTGTAGAAATTGATCTGGACGATTTCCCGATTATGACGGTAAACCTAGCGGCAGATTATCCGCTTTCCAGATTAACGGAAGTTGCAGACAGACTGGAAGATGTAATAGAAACAGGTTCGGGTGTTCGCGAAGTAGAGATGGTTGGAGAGATTGAACGGGAAGTTCAGGTAAACGTTGATCTTGGTGCACTTAATGGATACGGACTGAGTTTTGGCCAGTTGGTTAACGCAATCCAGGGGCAAAATTTAACGATTCCCGGGGGTACGCTGGATGTAGATATGATGAGCTACCTGTTAAGAGTGAGCGGCGAGTTTGAAGACCCTGCCGAAATTGAAAACCTGGTTATCGCACGTCCAATGGGAGAGCAGTCGCAAAGTGCTGGTCTGGTATATATGCGGGACGTTGCGGAAGTTGTTTTTGGATTCAAAGACAGGGAAAGTTTTGCACGTCTGAGAGCCTATAAAGTTGATGATAACGGCAATCAAGTTGAGCTTGATGAATCAGAAATACAGGATAATCAGGTAATCAGCCTTAACATTAAGAAAAGGCCCGGTGCAAATATTCTGGATACTGTGGAGGAGGTGACTCAGATTGTAGAGAGTTATCCGATTCCATCCGGCACGAATGTTGTCATTACGGGAGATCAGAGTGAAGATGTGCGTGAACTTATTTCCGATCTTGAGAATAGTATCATAAGCGGTATGCTGTTTGTTGTATTGGTTTTGGTTTTCTTCCTGGGTGTCAGAAATGCGTTATTGGTTGGAACAGCTGTGCCATTATCCATTCTGGTAGGGTTTATCGTTCTCTATTCACTTGGTTACTCAGCGAACTTTATCATTTTATTCAGTTTAATTATTGCCCTGGGTCTGCTGGTTGATAATTCTATAGTAGTGGTAGAGAATATTTACCGCTATCGCGAATTGGGATATGAACGCTTTGAGGCTGCGAAGCTGGCTACAGACGAAGTTGGATACGCACTTATTGCGGCCACTTCTACCCTGCTTGCGGCATTTATACCGATGACCTTCTGGCCGGGAATTATAGGCCAGTTTATGGGGTATCTACCGTTAACGCTTATCATTGTTCTGCTCTGTTCGCTGTTCGTGGCATTGGTCCTTTATCCCGTACTCACAGCATATCTTGTACGGCTTGATGATGAAGAGAGAAAACCGATGTCGGTTTATGTAAAAGGTGCAGTGATTGGTCTGTCTATATTTTTGGCGGTGGCAATCGGTATGGCAAACTTTACAACACTCGTTGTTACTCTATTAACCGTCGCTTTCTTTTTCCTATCCTATAGATATGCGATCAAGCCACTGTCTGCGATTTTTACGGAGAAAACATTGCCCAGAATATTGAAGTACTATAAGGTGATGCTGCGCACTTTTTTAAAGAGAGATTATTCCGGTAAGTATGCATTACTTCGAAATACACTCTCATTAGGGAGCTTAACCGCGGGTCTGCTATTCGCTGTATTGGGTGCTTTAGTGGGGCTCTTTTCTCCGGCATCTACTTTTTTATACATTATTGCAGGAGTATTTGGGGGGGTAGGTGTGATTTTGGTTGTGATACACTCATTAGAAGCCATTTTCATTGGCCGTAAAATCTCTATTATTTCCGGAGTACTGCTGGCTCTTCTCAATGCATCTATTTTGCTGATTGTATCTTTAACAGGTTCAGTTAGTTTTACAGTCTGGCTGGCTCTAATGTCGGTTCCTCTGCTTTTGGTAATTGTCGGAACTTTTGGAATGTTGAGAAAGTCGACAAAACCGTTAATTCTTTCAGATAACCGATCCCTACTTTTAAATTCAGTGATGGGCGCACTGCTTGCCATCTTCGGGCTGTTTGGTTTAGCGCCTACAGGGGTTGAGTTTTTCCCTGAAACAGATCCGGCCCGAATCATTGCAGAGCTGGAAGGACCCATTGGAATGAATGTTGAAGCAAGTAATGAAATTGCCAAAGAAGTTCAGGATCGAATTTACAACCTGATTGACGAAGATCCCTTTGTTAAAGCGAATATCGAAAATATCCAGACAAACGTGGGTGTATCCGGAGATCCGTTTTTTGGAGGCGGTGGGCAAAGTCCTGAGCTATCCAGGTTGACTTTAAATCTTGTAGATTATGGTGATCGCCCGGAACCATCTGCAACTACATTGACCAAGCTGCGTGACGTTGTCAAAGATATTCCCGATATCAATGTGAAAATTGAAGGAGAGGAGCAGGGCCCTCCAACCGGGGCTCCTGTAAATATTGAAGTATCAGGCGAAAACTTTGATGAGATTGTGCGAATCACCGAAGAGATTACAGAAATGCTTGTTGATGCATCTGTATCGCAAGCTGTTCCGGGACTCGTTGATGTGAGAAATAATGTGAGTGGAGGCACACCTGAATACCGGATTTTGGTGGATTATGAGAAAGCTAGTCGGTTTGGCTTAAGCATGTCGGATATTGCTCAGACCATTCGCATTGCGAATAATGGATTGGAAACCAGCAAGTGGAGAGACGGCGAAGATGAATATGATATTATGGTGAGACTAAGGCCTGAAGATCGTCAGGATCTTGAAAACCTTCGCAATCTTAATATTGTAACACAAATGGGGGCGTCTATTCCGCTTGTTTCTGTGGCAACATTTGAGGAGGGAACCGGCCTTGGCTCAATTACACGGTTAAACTTACAGAGAACGGCTACGGTTGAAGGTCAGGCAGCTCCCGGATTTAGCGGGCCGGAAGTGCTTTCTAATGCTCAGGAACTTCTGAGTGAATACAGGGAGAATTTACCTGCGGGTTATTCTATGGAGTACACCGGTGAAAGTGAAGACCAAGAGGAGGCATTTGGATTCTTAACAACCGCACTAATTGTCGGTTTTGCCCTGATATTTCTGGTAATGCTGGCAAAATTCAACAGTATTGTCTCACCATTCATTATCATGGTTGCCGTTGGGTTGAGCTTAATCGGCGTGCTGCTCGGATTGATTCTGACTCGTACTCCATTTGGTTTGATGACGTTTATTGGAATTATATCTTTGGCGGGAATTGTGTGTGTAAACAACATTGTCCTGCTGGATTATGTGAAACAGCTTACGGAACAGGGATTGCAGAAAAAGAATGCCATTATCGAAGCCGGTTTGATTCGTTTCAGACCGGTAATTCTAACAGCTCTGACGACAATTCTTGGTCTTGTGCCACTTACCTTTGGCATCAACATAGATTTTGTGAATCTGTTCGTAAATCTCAACCCCAATTTTCAGTTTGGCTCGGAAAGCACAGCTTTTTGGGGGCCTATGGGTATTGCCATTATAAGCGGATTAACCTTTGCTACTTTCCTTACCCTGGTAGTTGTGCCGGTTCTTTACTCAGCTTTTGATTCGCTTTCAAAGCGTATTTCGGCTTTAAAAGCATGAGAAATTCAGACAGGTTTTATTTTTAAACATGAGATCTGTCTGATTATTCTTATTTTTGATTGAAAACTGAAAAAAACAAAGCTACCTGTGATTCAAAGACCACAAACCTTCTTTTTAATTCTTACTGTAATTTTAAACCTAGCGGTTTTTTTTACACCGATTTATAGTCATGCCGTAAATGATCCTGTAGCCTGGTTTGGTATGGGAATGGCGTTTTCACTCACCATGCCGATGATAATCGCTGCAGCTGCAATCTTGCTCTATAAAAACAGGCCAGCCCAACTTAAATGGGTCAAAATTGCTACTTACATACAGATAGTAGCTTTGGGTTTTGCTTTAGGAGTACTCTTCTCTCTAGGCGGTTTCGGTAAATTTTTATGGAAAGAAGTCGTTAGTTCAGGCATTATTATTCTATCAATGGCGTCTTTGTGGCAAGCCGGCCGTTTAATTAAAAAAGATGAAGAGCTTGTTAAGTCGATGGATCGGATAAGGTAATTCATTTGAGAAACTCACCGCAGAACGAGGTTCCTCTAACAAAAGTAGTCACGCTGCTTACTGTTGGGTTACTTACATTTGGTTTTGCCCCTATTCTGGTAAGATTTGCAACAGATGTAGAGCCCCTGGCTTTGGCCACAATGAGAACCGGTTTCTCTGCATTGATACTTCTGCCTTTTTGGCTTCCGAAGCGTATGAGGCTTCATGAAATAAAGGCGGCAGGAATAAGTAATTTTCTTTTAATAGCAGCAGGAGTAAGTCTGGGCCTTCACTTCACACTCTGGATTGCTTCACTTCATTATACATCAGTTGCATCTGCATCTGTGCTGGTAACCATTCATCCGGTTATGCTTATCGTTGCCGAAAGCTTACTGTTTAAAACAAAGTTCAGGCCTGTAGTTTGGATTGGCGTTAGTATAGCCTTTACCGGGTCGGTACTTCTGGGTTTAGCAGACGATACACAGATGGATCAGTTCCCGGATGCGATATTTGGAAATACTCTTGCTTTTATATCAGCTGTTGTTTTTGTGGCTTACTTCATGTTAGGGCGGAAAATAAGACAGCGAACAGAATGGATTGACTATGTTTTTTATGTTTACACGTACGCTACAATTACATGCCTGGTGCTAACACTTTTGTGGGTGGGCGGAGTGCCTGCTATTACAGCAACTTCTGTTCTGGTTGGAATAGGTCTGGCAGCCGGGCCAACTGTTTTGGGCCACGGATCAATGAATTACGCTGTTAAATACATTTCACCAACTCTTCTGTCTACCCTGGTTTTATCTGAAGCTGTTGTTGCTGCAATTGCCGCCTTTTTTATTTTTGGGGAGATACCATCAGGATTTTCTTTGGCAGCGATGCTTGTAATCGTTTTTGGGGTAACATTAACCTGGATTAAGAGAATGAACCGTCCTCGAAAGGGAAATCGATAAAGTAAAATTAATTAATGATATACTCTCCATTTCTGCCTTAGATAATCTTAACAGAAAGAGGAATCTTTGTTCCTCTGAAATAAATGAGGTAATTTTCTTTCAATAAATTATTTAGCAATTAATAAGAGATAATTCAAACATCGTACAATAGTAGTGGTCAAGGGTTTATAAAGCATGAAATTTGCTTTTTAAAAACGGATTTTTACTCAAATTTGTTATGTAAGCATATTTCCGTGGCAATTCTTTTAAATAAGCAGAGATAAATTAATTGCCGCTCTTAAACAGGAACGAACCTGTAATTAATGAATATATTTTTAAATAAAACTTTTAAGAAATATCAACAGTGGTCATTTCTGATACTGTTCGTATTTATTGTAGTGCTATTTTCTGCATGCAGTTCTGAAAATCGTGAAGTTTCAAAAGAAGCCTCAGAGACAGAGCAGTCACTGCCGGTATCTATTATGGAGCCGGTCCAGAGAGACTTGGCCGAAATTAAAAGAAGCGGCGTGATTAGAATGATCACGTACTACAGCTCTAATACTTATTTTCTCAACCAAGGAATAGAAGTTGGATTTGAGTATGAATTGGTAAAAGAGTTTGCCCGGGAAAATGATTTGGCTCTGGAGGTTGTAATAGTCGGAGCAGATGAAAATCCATTTGACCTGTTGAACAGTGGTGAAGGTGATCTGATTGCCGCAAATTACACGATAACACCGGAACGTCGGAAAATTGTTAATTTTACCCGTCCCTACAACTTAGTCGACCAATTATTGGTTTTCTCCTCTCAGGCATCTGCGCAACCTCAAACGTTGGAAGAACTTGCTAAAACAGATATCCCCATTTCTGTAAGAAGAAATAGTTCATACTATTCCAGATTACAGGACTTGATTGATAGCGGATACGATATCAATATAAATACTATACCGGATGCCGTTGATACGGAAGCAGCACTTATGCAGGTTGCTGAAGGTGAATTGATGGCTACTGTAGCGGATGATAATATGTTTGATGCAGCCAACCGCTACATGGATGGACTTTTCCCCGGTCCAACTATTGCTGAAAATGATACGATTGCGTGGGCCATCCGGGAGAATGCTGCTGATTTAGAATCCGCTATGAATCGGTTCTTATACAAACATTTCAGATTCACCGAAGACCGGGAACGCCCAAGGCGCTCAACATTTCTGAACGTATTGAGGCAACGCTATTTTGAGGAGAGTAGGCAAATAGCGGAGTTTTATAATCCGGAATGGCAGTACCAGACGATCGGCATAATCTCTCCATATGATGATATTGTCAAATCAGTAGCAGACTCATTAGACCTCGACTGGTTAATGCTTACCGCCATGATTGCCCAAGAATCCAGTTTTAACGCTAATAGTAAAAGCTGGGCGGGTGCCGTCGGGTTGATGCAGGTTATTCCCCGTTTTGTAGAAACGGAGTATGAACAGCTTTACGATCCTGTTACAAATATTCGAGAAGGCGCCAGAATCATTAAAGAAAATCTCTCACACTATTCTTATATGGATAGTACTAACCAATGGCAAATGGCTTTGGCAACCTATAACGTTGGTCAGGGGCATATGGCCGATGCTAGACGGCTTGTAATCGATCAGAATAAAAATCCAAATGAGTGGGAAAATGTGTCAAATGCTCTCTTGATGCTAATGCAAAGGCGCTACTATCAGAATGCACGATATGGATTTGCCAGGGGTATTGAGCCGGTTCAGTATGTAAAAGAGATTATGAACCGTTACAGGACGTATGAGGCTATTATTGCTTTAGCAGAAAATCAGCGTCAAGGAAGTGTTTCCAATGCAATGATAGGAAGAAGCTTATCTAACTGACTTTAAATATTAACAAAGTCAAATCATCACCGAGCTTATCATTTGCAAAAGCTCGTACTTCAGACAAGATTTTTTCCATCAGTTCATTTGAATTGAGGTCCCTGTTTTGAAGGATTAGCTCATATAAACGCTCTTCACCAAACTCTTCCTGCTTATTGTTCATGGCTTCATTCACTCCGTCTGTATAACACACCACTAAATCGCCACTTTTTAATAAAATTTCCTCTTGTTCGTAAGGGCTAATGGTTTCCATTGCCCCTAAGAGTAAACCTCCTATCGATAATTCTTCAAGACTTGAAGAATCGTTACGGAGCAGAAGCGGTGGATTATGACCGGCATTGACATATCTGAAAATGTTTTTGTCGAAAAAATACTTGCCCCAGAAAAAAGTGATGAACTTATCGCTGGGTGTATTTTTATGAATCAGGTCATTGATTCGTTCGGTGGCTTCACTTAATTCTATGTCTACAGGCAACAGTACGTGCAACATGGACTGCAGATTTGCCATTAGTAACGCGGCAGGCACCCCTTTTCCGGTTACATCGCCAATGGCAAATATCGAATTTCCGTCAGGAGTGGGAGCAATATCGAAATAATCTCCTCCTACCTCTCTGGATGACAGCGTACTGGCCGCCAAATCAACTCCTTTTACCTTTGGGACAGGATCAGGCAGTAAACCGCGCTGAATAGATTTTGCAATCGCCAGCTCCTCTTCCATTCTCTCCTTATCAATTCTTTCTTCTAGGAAATAGGTTTTTTGGATGGATACCACAGCAAGATTCGAAAGAGATTTCAGGAAGTTAAAATCGGTCTCCGAATAAGCTTCTTTGTTAAGGCGGTCGCCAACTCCAATTACGGCAACTTTTTCACCCTGAATTGAAATTCCAATAATATTGGTAATCTGATTGGTTTCTAATGTGGGTGCCTTTTCGCAGCAGTGGTCATCTACGGCTCGCACCTCCATAGGACAAAGATTGAAGAGAGTGTCAATCTCTTTTTGACTGAATGGTTTATTCAAACCACTGGAAGTCAAAATAGTTACCTTTTCGGGAGTTTTGTAAATCAGAAAAAAGGTTCGAATAAAGAGCTGACCAAGCAGGGCGAATTTGAAGATGTTGGAAATTTTTTTACGATCCGTAAGCAGGTTAAACTCTTTAGATAGATCAAACAGTGTGTTCAGTTCATGAATTCGGCGATCGAGCTTTCTATTGGTGTTTTTTAGCTGGTCGAAGAGCAGTGAATTTGATAGTGCTACAGACGAAATAATGCATAAACTTTCAGCAAACTCTAACTCTCTGGAAGAGAATAGTTTCCCGGTAGCTTTCCTCCCAAGAAAAAGAAATCCGATGTGTTGATTACTGGTTCGAAGAGGGAAAAAAACAGAATTTTCCATTTCATCTGCTAAAATGGGCAGTTTATCGGAAAAAGAGTTGTAGTCTATATGAGAGCAAGATTTTTCAGATGTACTGAGATTAATTTCAATTGAATCACCTTCAGCAATACTATTTAATCCTTTTGTTTTTTCTACTCTGTAAGTTTGCTTTGCCTGATCAAAGAAAAGTATGGCGGCTTTGCCTGAAAGCAGCTTGCCCATTATGATGAGCAGTAAATTGTTAAGCACAAAATCACTGCTTCGAGATTCGATAAGCATTCTGCTTGTCTCGAGTACGGTTTTCATCTCAAACCGATTTTGGAGCTCTTTTTCCGATACAGCCATAGTCCCCCTTAATTTCTATTTTTACAGAGTCTGATTTCATTTTTATCAGCCCTGGCGTGGTAAGACACGCTATCCATGAGCCGGTGAATAAGATAAACTCCCATGCCTCCTCTTTTTCGCTCTTCAATTTTTTTCTGAATATCCGGCAGGTTGTAATTTTTCGGACTAAAGCTGTTTCCGCTATCAAACAGGCTGATACATAGCTTGTCAGAATCAAAAGAGAGGGTTATATCAACGTGTTTGCTTTTATTATTCTGGTAAGCGTGCTTGATAATATTTGTATACGCTTCGTCTACAGCTAGTTGAAGATCTGATATTTGTTCCTTTGTAAAACGTTGATGCTTTGCGTGTTTTGCAACAAACTCCCTCACCTCTGCAAGGTTCTCAGTAGAAGCATTTACTGTAATTTGGTATGTGGCCGTCTTATTCAACAGCTTTTAATTTTCTTTTGAAAATTGTTCAATGGCATCTCTTTCATCTTCGAGAATATCATAAAGTGTTGGAAAGCCAAGCAGATCGAAGACGTTATAAACACGTTCGTTCATATTGGTTAACTTGATATCTCCACCGGTTGAACGTACATCTTCTATATAGGCCATAAATACACCAAGTCCGGCGCTGGCTATGTAATCAAGTTCACTGCAGTTAACAATAATGCTCGACTTATTGTTGTCTATAAGTAGCTTCAGTGATTCTTCAAGCTGAGAAGCGGTATGCGCATCCAATTCTCCATGAAGATCCAAAACATCTAATCCCGAAGATTCCCGATGGTTAATTTCAAAATTCTTCATCACAATGGTGCTTTCATTTTATTTGGGTTCCTCAAAGATAGAAGTTAGAAAGGGTTGTACAAATAATGAATACGAAAAAATGATAGGCAGGTTACAAAAAATAAGGCATCACACGTATCCGGTGTGATGCCCTGACTATTCATCAAGAGAGACGCTACTTGAGCGCATAAGAATATTAGTAAAAATGATCGAAAAAGCACAACTATAATTGAAAAGTACTTTAAATAATCATGAACAAAGCTTAAAAATCAATTATAACAGTTTGTTAGAGTGGGAATATGTGCCTAAGTTTTGGGCAGGCTTTTTAAGGAATGAAACATTTATAAATTGATTGCCTATATGATTGTGAGAATTAAAGTTATCTCTGAACCAATTCAAACATTTTAAATTAAACCATTATGAAAAAGCTATTATTTGCAATACTAACTGTCGGTTTTCTCTTTACTTTCACTAACCAGGCGAGCGCTCAATGGTCGATTGGTGCCAGCTACGAAACCAGAAATGAAGATCCGACAAATGGATTTGGGTTGCGTGTTGAAAGAAGTGTTTTATCTGCTGTTCCCATAGTTGATTTTAACATGCGGGCTCATTTCAGCTTTTTTAATGACGAAGCACAAATTACTCCAGATGAGCAGTCGTATAGCGGCGATATTGAAGCGTATGATTACGGCTTAGCCTTGACTGCGGGTGTTGGAATAGCATTAGTAAAGCCCTATGTAGGATTGGGGATTGGTGCAGAGAATTATAATTTTCAGGGAGATCAGGGTTTCAGTTTTGATGAGAGTAATTTGTTCTGGAATGGCTTCGGGGGGTTGGAACTCACAATTCTTCCAATGATAAAACCATTTGTTGAATACAGAATAAGCCAGATTTCAGGATCAGATCAGATCAATTTTGATAATGTAAACAGGCTAGCACTTGGAGTTTCTCTAAGATTCTGATGCCAATATCTTGAAAGGAAATAAAAAAGGCTCCTACTAGGAAGCCTTTTTTATTCTTATGGAAAAATTAGTTTAAACGAGAGACCCAGGATTGAGCTTCATATTCGTTTGAAAGTTTATCCTGTAAATTTTCTGCCATTTGCTTGGATTCAACACGTCCTATTCGAACACGATACCAAACATCACCGGTCTCTTCGTTTCCGGACATAACTACAAAAGCGTTATCGAATCCTCGGTTTTTCCACATTTCCAATTCTTGATTAGCTTTCTCTTCAGATCTCCATGACTGAACCTGAACAGCATAATCTCCGTCGTTGCTGTACTGAATCTGACTACGACGCTCTGCTTCCTCAACACTGTCTTGTCGAGCCTGGGCAATGCTATCTTGAATCATCTGCTGCATCTGCTCTTCATAGACCTGTTCTAAAGAGTCTTGCTCTGCTTGCTGCCGTTCAAGTTCCTGTTGGCGAAGCTCTTCTTCACTGGGTCCGCAACCGGCAATTAAGGTGACTGCTAAAATTGAAGCTCCTAAAAAGGATAATAGTGTTTTCATAATGTTTAAACTTTTTTTAAAAGCCTTGGAGATTTGTTTGTAGTACAAGGTTATTAAAAAACTTAACTTATTCATTGATCTTAAACAACATTACGGGAAATTTCTGAATGATAACTCTTTAAAGCTTCCGTAAAATTGCTTAATTTAAATAGACTGAATTTAAATAAGGCCAAAAAAGGCTGCTTATTGTCTATGACAAGGTTTAAGGATGTTATTAGAAGTAGAAAATATTAAAAAATCCTTCGAAAAAGGGAATCCGGTTGTTAATAATATCTCTTTTTCAGTAGGTGAGAATGAAATTTTTGCTTTGCTTGGGCCAAGCGGGTGTGGCAAAACTACAACTTTACGCATGATTTCCGGATTTGAACGTTCTGACCAAGGAACTGTAAAATTGGAAGATAAAGTGATCTCATCTGATAATATCCACACAGCTCCGCAAAAAAGAGGGATTGGGTTTGTTTTTCAGGATTATGCTTTGTTTCCACACATGTCAGCATTGGACAATGTGGCTTTTGGGCTTACAGATCTACCAAAGTTTAAACGAAAGGTTTTTGCTGAAGAAGTTCTGTGCAGAACCGGAATGGGAGATTATAAACACAGAAGTCCGGCAGAACTGTCCGGTGGGCAGCAGCAAAGAGTTGCATTGGCCCGGGCAATTGCTCCAGAGCCAAAATTGGTCTTGTTGGACGAACCATTTTCAAATCTGGATGCAATGCTTCGTGATACAACCAGAAAAGAGGTTCGCTCTATTATCAAAAAAGCCGGAATGAGCGCTATTTTGGTTACTCACGATCAGGAGGAAGCACTCTCTTTTGCCGATAGAATAGCAGTTATGAATGACGGCAAAATTGAGCAAATTGGGACTCCTGAAGAGGTTTATTATAAGCCAAAAACAAAATTTGTTGCTCAGTTTTTAGGACGAACAAATCTATTTGAGGGAGATGTTAACAATATAGATCGAATTGAAACCAACCTTGGTTCGCTACAGCTAAACTGTAAAGCAAAGGGAAGAGTTACCTGTTCTATACGTCCTGAGCATTTGACAATTGAGCGTCCAAATGGTGAAGTAAACACCTGTAATCGCGGGGTAGTTATTGGGCGTGAGTTTAAAGGGCATGATATTACCTACCATGTGAAGTGCGGCGGAGAGAGATATATTGTACACACCGATAACAGAGTTTTATTTGAAACGGATGATGAAGTATTGGTTAAACCGCTGGAACCTGCTGTAGTATTAACTAATCCGTAAATAAGAAATTCTCTGTCCCTGCAGTAACGCCCTTTCCTTATTGATATATCCGATATTTTTTTAATAAAGTGGAGTTGTTTCAAAAAATGAAGTTTTACTGAAACGAAGCCTTCAACTTCCACGTATTGCGTCTTAAAGACTATAAAACCTGAAGTTGATGCTGTACCACTTTTTTCGATTTGCACTACTATCATTTTTATTGATTCCAATGCAGGCTTATGCGCAGGTAGAATTAACCGGTATAGTTCTGGACGATGAAACCGGAGATTCTCTACCGGCAGCTACTATTGTAATAGAGAATTCACTTAAGGGCACCGTCAGCAATACGGAGGGGTACTTTTCAATATCGGTTGCCGAACTGCCTGCTACAATACTGATAAGCTACATTGGATATGAGCGAGCTTCGATTACAATAGATAATATTCAGGCTAGTAACATCACTGTTAGACTATCTCCTTCCATTACGGAACTTGATGAATTAGTGGTTACTGACAGAGATCCCGGTTTAACGATCATGGAGAAAGTGATTGAAAGAAAAAAACTGTGGCGGGCAGATTTGCAATCATATCAAGCTGATGCTTACACGCGGCAGGTTCTTCAGAACGATACATCAATTGTGTCAATATCCGAAAGCAGTTCTGTACTCTATTGGAATCGAAACCAAGGTCACAGGGAAGTTCAGAGATCAGTGAGTCAGACGTCAAACCTATCGGCAGATCAAAATTTTGCCGGTGTTCGAAATTTACCAAATTTTTATGACGACAATATTGATATTGCCGGATACAACCTTGTAGGAATTACGCATCCTGATGCACTATCCTATTACCATTTTACACTTCTTGAAATTCTGCAAATGGATGGGGTACCGGTTTATAAAATCGAAGTAAAACCGCGCCGTAATCTTCAGCCCACTTTTGAAGGTGTGGCCTACGTACTTGGCAGGGACTACGCTCTAATTGATGTAGACTTGAAACCGAATGATGTTGTCAGTTTCCCGCCTCCGGTTCAGGATTTTGATCTGGCATACAAGCAGCAATTCAGCAATTACGGAAGTGACTTCTGGTTTCCTGTGGACATGAGAATTATTGGGCGAATCCGGATTGGTATGGTTGGCCTGCAATTTCCGTCCATTCAGTTTAGGCAGGTTTCAAATATATCAGACTATCGTGTAAATGTCTCACTACCTGACTCCATATTCCAGGAGCAGACTCTTCTCACACAAGCTGACACCATCTCAACTGCCGATGCTACAAAGAATGAAATTCCACTTACTGAAGAGGAAAAGCTGGCATATGAGACAATCGACAGTACGAAAACAATTGAAGATGCATTCAGACCGGAAGGTTTTCTGGCCAGAATGGTTGAGGATAGTGATGGAAGTGAAAGCTCCGGGTTTTTAGCAAGATTCGGTAATCGGGTGCCGGGAGGAGTAGGCGTTCGTGGACGTTATAATCGCGTTGAAGGAGTTCACCTTGGATTGAACTACCAAAAAAGGACTGCGGATTCAGGTCTGGGTACAAAGTTTTTTGGCGGATATAGTTTTAACACGAAGGATTGGGATTATGGGGCTGATGTTGAAAAAAGAGTAGTAAAGTTTAAAAAAAGCGAAATTTCTGCGCAGTTATCATATCAAAATGGCACGGAAACGCAGTACATGTCTGAGATTTATTCTTCCGGGATGAACAGTATTGTAACGCTGCTTGGCGGGGATGACTATTTTAATTACTTCAGAAATGAAATGGTGTCCACGGGTTTTAAACTGTCGAATATCATTAACTGGATAGATCTGGAGGTTTCAGGAAATCACGAAGTACATCGTTCTTTTAATGCAGGTAATGAAATTGATTTTAAACTTTTTAATTGGGAGAGTGCCCGAAGAGTAAATCCTGAGATTGAAGAGGGCACGAACCGTTCTCTATCTGTAAATATTGGATACAACGTACAGGATCGAAATTTTGGACTTACAGGGGGAAGGCAAATTAAAATGGCTGCGGAAGTGAGTCGGCCGCTATTTGGGAGTGATTTTGATTACTCGTCTATTCGGATGACGGTAGATTGGAATTTCGAAACATTTTATAAGCGGAGGTTATTTGCAAATACTCTCGATTTATATCTCTCAGGTGGAGTTGTAGAAAGTTCAGCTCCGATACAAAAATTGGGTAGTCTAGACGGTTCATTAAGCAGATTCACCCCGTTTTCAGTTTTAAAAACGAGATCATTTCTTCCATATATTGGAAATAAGTATGGTGTGATTTCATTTGAGCATAATTTTAGAGCAATTCCTTTTGAATTGCTTGGTCTAAATTATTTTGTGGAAAATGGATGGGGTATTATTCTTTTTGGAGGTGCCGGCACTTCAGAACTTAACAAAAAGTCTTCATTTCTTATGATGGATACAGATGGAATTCATACTGAAGCTGGAATCAGTTTGAATAGTATCTTTGGAATATTGAGGCTTGATTTTGCCAAGCGTCTGGATTCACCTGGTCATTTTATAGGCTTTAGTGTTCCGCGCTACTTTTAAATATTCCGGGAAATAGTGGGGATATTGAATTTGATTGGTAAATAAAAAAAGCGGACTGAGTTATTCAGTCCGCTTTTAGTTTGTTGAAACTTACGTTCAGTTAGTTTCCTGGAGAAAATGGATATGGATTCAGAGGATGTGACTCTGCTCGTCGGTTTTTCTCACAACCGGGTGTGTTCTCATCCATTTCAGCTTCAGCACACTCAACTGGAGCTTTTCCTAAGCCTCTATGTTCAATGCGATCTTCTGCAATACCATTCTCAGTGTAGAAATCTACAACAGAATTCGCTCTTCTCAAGCTAAGTCTTAAGTTGTACTGATCTCCACCAATATGGTCAGTATAAGCATCAACTCGAACTCTGAATGCTTCAACGTCCATCAGCATCTCAACGTTTTCAGCCAATAGTCTGGCGTCGCCGTCGCGAATGTCGGATTGGTCAAAGTCAAAGTTAATGGTATTCAGTTCGTTAATGAAAGGGGGATCATTTGGATCGAGCGGATCTGTTCCCATTTCAATCTCTTGTCCATCTGTAAATCCGTCACTGTCTGAATCAGGGGCGAGTGGATCTGTATCGTAAACGTTAACTTCATCTCCATCAGAGAGTCCGTCACCGTCACTGTCCGGATCAAGCGGGTCAGTTCCGTATTCGTCAACTTCATCACCATCAGAGAGTTCATCTCCATCAGTATCCGGACTCAGTGGATCAGTTCCGTAAGCGTTAACTTCATCTCCGTCAGATAGACCGTCGTCATCGCTATCCATGTTAAGCGGATCGGTTCCGTAAGTATTAACTTCATCGTTGTCGGTAAGACCGTCATCGTCAGTATCTGCGTTAAGCGGATCAGTTCCGTAAACGTAAATTTCATCGTAATCAGATAGGCCGTCTCCGTCACTGTCTCGCTCCATAAGCTCTTCGTCAGAAAGGCTCATTAGGTATTCGAGTGTTAATGGATCGGGATCCCCTTCAGGTTCTCCTGTACCGCAGGCTTGAAAAACGAGCACTGAGGCAAGTAACCCAATAATTAAGTATGTAGGTGATTTAAACATTGTTATTCTCCTGTACAGTTAGTGTGAGGTTTTAAGTTAGATATTATTCACTTTAACAAAAAATACATAACCATCAATCGCAAACAAAAATGTTTTTTTTGACAAATGCTTGTGAAAGATGATATATTCTGCCTCGACGGGGCTATAGCTCAGCTGGCTAGAGCGTCGCGCTGGCAGCGCGAAGGTCCGGGGTTCGAATCCCCGTAGCTCCACATCGGTTGAAAATCAATTATGTGTATTTGTCTGGAGAAAGAAAAGGCGTACAGTTTTTCAAACTCCGGATTATTGTAGGTTTTCCCCATAAATGTATTTTTAGTTTGCATGAGTATCAATTAGTATGCAGTACACTTCTATTTCTGAATAAAAACATACTAAATTGACATACTTGAGGCACAGTTATATACGTCTTTCTTCTATTCTTGTTCCTATAAGCTCAAAGGGTTTTCATAATTTAGATTTGGTATAAACATCCTCAAGAACAGTAGATCAACAGTATTCAAATTGTTTTTAAGATCTTCTCAATGAGATAATCAGCCTTTTGGGCTTTTTAGGTTGCGAATAGTGAAAGAATTTTGTTTTTCTATTTAAATATGAACGCTTGCCGGGAAAATCAAAATTACAGGCTTGAAGTCTGTATATTTTAGAGACTTCAAGCAGTCTATTTTGATTTTTTCAGATTTCGATAGGTATGGATCCGATTTTGCAGCATTACCAAATGGTCGTATAATGCAGTTAAATTACATCCACAGAATTTAAATCTACCAATGAGCAAAACTATTTCATCAGTTCTGACCCTTATTCTGGCTGCACTGCTGATGCTTTTTATTTTCTTTTTACCTCCTATAAAAACAGCAGACCTCAATTCCAGAGACCTGCTATTCCAACTTAGAGGACCGATAGATCTTTCCGAAAGTGATATTGTAATCGTTGAGATAAGCTCAAGAGCTGATGATGAAATTCCGTATAAATATCCTTGGCCAACCTATGTTTATGCAAATCTGATTGAAAATTTAAACCAGGCCGGCGCCAAAGTTATTGCTTTTGATATCCTTTTCGACCAACCTGATCTTTATGATCTGAACAACGATACACTTTTTGCCCAAGCTGTTGAAGAGGCCGGGAATGTTATTTTTTCAGGCCGGGTGAGACAGGAACCGGAAAGGCGCTTTTTGGGCGGTGTGGTTGCAGATCAGCGAACGCCTTCTTTTCCAAGACAGATGTTTCTGGATGCTACCCCGTGGGGAATCGGGTTTGTAGATATGAGACCTGACCTTGATGGGTTTATTCGAAGCTATCCATTTCAGTATAACTATTTGAATGAGACCTACTATTCGTTTTCTGTTCAGATTCTCCCGTTGATATTTGGGGAAGATGTTACTCTGGAAAACAGGAGTGACGTGTATGTAGCTGCGAATCAACCGATACCCAAAACGGAAAAGAACCGTATGCTAATTAATTATCACGGAGGGTATCGATCATTTGACTATGTGGGTTTCGAATCGGTGATCGATGACGCAGATTTTGAAACCAGAACCGAAATGCAGGCTTTTGAAATAAATGAGTTCGATGATCCGGATTACGGTCTCTTATATAAAAATATCTTGAAGGATAAAATTGTATTGGTTGGAACCACAATGCCTGAACTGCAAGACTTCCATTCGGTGCCTTATCCCGACCGAAGTGGTGAATACTCAATGGCGGGGGTTGAGATACACGCACACGCACTGCAAACTATATTGAGCGGAAACTTCCTTGAGGAAGTTGACAGCCTGAATAGTTTACTTATCACCATGATTTTACTGCTAGCTAGCTACCTCATAACATCCAGATTTGTAGGATGGTCGGGATTATTTATGGCGCTTATTATTGGCTTTATTTGGGTAATTACTGCTGCACTGTTTTTTATATACGGAAGTCTGTTTATCCCAATTGTACCTGTTTTGCTAGCAGTTGTAGTTGGATATACAGGTTCGGTAACACATAATGTGATTTACGAAGAGCGAGAGAAGAAAAAAATTAAGTCGATGTTTTCCTCCTACGTATCTCCTGAGCTTGTGGATAAAATGATTTCCGATGAAATTGAGTATACGCTGGGCGGAAGGGAAGATGAGTTGACGGTAATGTTTTCAGATATCGAAAATTTCACAACCCTTTCAGAGTCACTCGCACCGACTGAACTGGTATCCATGATTAATAATTACCTGAATACTTTTACGGAAGTAATTAATGAGGAAAAAGGTACACTGGACAAATTTATAGGGGATGCGGTAATGGCTTTTTATGGGGCTCCGGTTCCTATTGAAAATCAGGCAGCATGCGCCTGCAGAACCGTTTTGAAAGTTGAAAAGCGATGGGAAAAAATATCAAACGGAGTAGACGGTATACCATTTAAAACAAGGTATGGAATTAACACGGGGCTCATGCTGGTGGGGAATATGGGATCAGAAAGGCGCTTTAATTATACCGTGATGGGAGACAACGTGAACCTGGCCGCACGGTGCGAGTCTGCTTGTAAGATTTTTGGTGTGTACGCTATAGTATCTGAAAGTACGAAACAGCAGGCAGAATCGTCCGGCGAGTTCGTGTTCAGGCAGCTGGGAAAAGTTCGTGTAAAAGGCCGATACAAGTCAGCAGAATTATACCAGCTTGTTGGATTTTCCGGCCAAATTGATCAATCATCGTTAAGTCTGATTAAACAATTTGAAACGGGTTTACACTTTTACTTCGACAGGAAATTTAAAGAAGCGCTCGCCATTTTTGAAAAATTGAGCGCAAAAGAATCGGAGAGCTTTCATGTAAGTGAATATCTCAATCCATCCCTATTCTACGCAGAACTGTGTCGTGATTTGATTGAAAACCCTCCCGAAAACGATTGGAAAGGTATTATCGAACGATAAATTTCTTACGATTTATCGTTTATATTTAGTGTGAAAGGCCTTATATTTATTGCTCGGGGCAAGTCTCATACAGCCAGCTCCCTATGAACTCCGTCAGGGTCGGAAGGCAGCAGCGGTAGTAGGTCGTAGCGGCGTGATATGAGTAGCTTGCCCTCTTTTTTTTATATACTCTTCTCGATATGACCGGCAATGTGCTCAGCATGAATTCTGCTGTTCTCTATAAACAGACTGCTTGTATCCATTCCACCACAAACCACACCGGCAACGTACAGTCCTTTTCGATTGGTTTCTAACGTTTTTTCATCAAAAACCGGCATCTTTTTTTCATCTGTGGTCAGTTCAATACCCATACTCTTCATGAGATCAAAGTGTGGCAGGTAGCCGGTCATCGCAAGAACAAAATCATTTGGAATGGTCTTTTTCCCACCCGGTGTCTGAATATCAACCTCTTCTTCCCGTATTTCTAAAACTTCAGAGTTAAAGTAACCGGTGATTGATCCCTCTTCAATTCGATTATCTATATCCGGTTTCACCCAATATTTAATGGAGGGTTTGAGGGTATCCTGCTTAACAAGAATGGATACATTGGCACTGCAGCGATAAGTTTCCAGGGCGGCGTCTGCAGCAGAGTTTCCGCCACCTACTACAAGTACGTTCTGCCAGGCATACCGATGAGGGTCATCGTAATAATGAAGTACTTTAGGCAACTCTTCACCGGGCACGTTCATCATATTGGGTTTGCCATAAAATCCTGTTGCCAGAACAACTTTTTTTGCTAAATAGGTATCTTTTGTGGTAACAACCTCAAAATTTCCATCTTCGCCATTTACACTCTTTACTTCTTCAAAAAGATTTACATTTAGCTCGTAATGTTCTGCGGTGCGTCTGTAGTACTCAAGAGCTTCTTTTCGTGTAGGTTTAGATCCATGAGAGATAAAGGGAATGTTTCCAATCTCCAGTTTATCAGAAGTTGAAAAGAATGTCATATTGGTAGGATAGTTGTAGATTGAGTTTACCAAACAACCCCGCTCTATAATAAGAGATTGAATTCCTTCCTGTTTCAACGCAATTGCTGTGGCAAGCCCGATTGGACCTGAACCGATTATAATAACCATAGGTAAATGCTAGTAAGTAAAATGTGTTTATTTGCAGATTTTAAATTATGCCTGTTTCCCATGAGGGGACAGAGCAAAATAATCGCCAATAACTTTGTTAATCCATCCGGATGGAATACTCCAAAAACCAACATGCCCACCCTCTTTTGGGTAACTTGATGATAAAACTGAATTTTTTTGAATATCGTTGACCGGAGTCCATTCAAACGGGCAAAGAGGATCGTCCTGGCTATGTATGAGTAAGGTTTTTGTTTTTATTTTATCCATAAAGAATGCACTCGAACAGCTTCCGTAGTAGTGATCGGCGTTTTCGAAGCCGTGAATAGGAGCGGTTACCTGATCGTCAAATTCATACAGCGTACTTCCTGTAAAATCAGGAAGGTCTGAGAACATCTCTTTTTTTATTTTCAGTTTCTTTTCAAGTGTGACAAGAAAGCTTTTTGAATAGAGTCTGTTGAATCCTTTTTCGAGATTCAAAGATCCTTTTTTTAGTTCAAACGGTGTGGAGATTACAGCTGCCTTATCGATCAAATGATGCTTGCCGTGTTTGTTTAGATAATTCAAAAGTGTGCTTGCTCCAAGTGAAAAGCCGGCTGCTGTATAGTATTCGGCATTTGGAAAGTTTTGTTCAATCCATTCAAAAACAGTGTGAAGATCTTCAGTTTCTCCGGAATGATAGAATCGTTTTTTCCGATTCATTGTGCCGCTGCAGCTTCTGAAGTTAACGGAAACTACGCTGAAGTTTCTTTCAAGCAAGTGTTCGGTAAGTCGTTTAATGTAATATCTTCTTGCATGGCCTTCCAGACCATGAAACAACACCGCAACCGGAGATGTCTCGCTTAGTTGGGTTACATCCAAATCCAGAAAATCTCCATCCGGTGTATCAATTCGAACTTCTTCTGCACGAATGGGAGGTCCCTGAAAAAAAAGAGAACAGAGGATAGTGTGAACATGTCCGTTAACACACCAGGGCGCAGATTGAAATCCGTTTGCATGAACTTGCTGATCAGATTGTAAGGAGTCCGCCATTGTGTTGATTTCCAATTTTTAAAGAAATTGCGATGCACTTTCTGTATCATTTCTTAATTAAACATAAGATAAGGAAAGTAAACAGACGATGAATCAATCATTTCCGCGACGGCCTGTAAAGAGAATTGCTGCAATAGACCTGGGAACAAATTCATTTCACGCCTTGATCGTTGAGATTTTTTCAGACGGTAGTTTCTATACGGTCGATAAGTTAAAGGAGATGGTTTTGCTTGCTGAAAAGGGATTGGGAAACAGACTTTCTGATCAGGCAATGGAACGGGGGATTGATGCATTAAAAAAGATAAAGTTACTTGCAGATAATCAACAGGCTGAAACAATTTTGGCTTATGCAACAAGTGCAATTCGGGAGGCAGAAAATGGAGGCGACTTTATCCAGTGTGTTATTGATGAGGTAGGTGTGAAAATTAACGCCATACCGGGTAGAATTGAAGCAGAATTAATAGGTCTTGCCGTTCAGCACGGAATACGGATGCCGAAAACCCCTGCAGTTATTATGGATATTGGCGGTGGCAGCGTTGAATTTATACTGGCCGATCAGGAGAAATTTCATCATCTGAGCAGTAAGAAACTAGGTGTGGCTCGTATGACGGCCAGGTTTGTTGATCATGACCCCATTACACAGGAAGAAATTGATTCGCTCAAAAAACACTTCGATAAACAGCTCGCTGATGTAGCAGAAGCATTTGCCATGCATCGCTCTTCTATGTTGATTGGATCATCCGGTACGATGGAGAATATCGGTTTAATGATTGCGCATAGAAATAATAAAACACCAAATTTAACAGTAAATGAGCTTGAATTTACGGATAAAGAGTTTTTTGAGTTTTATGATGATGTAATCGGGCTGAATGGAAAAAAACGAGCAAAATTGAAAGGGCTGGATGAAAAGCGTATCAAACTTTTGCCGGCCGGATTAGTACTCGTTTACTACATCCTGAAAAAGTTTGGGATTAAACGTGTAAAAATTTCATCTCAAGCACTCAGAGAGGGAATTGTGCTTCGTTTCATCAAAAAAGAGATGAGTGAGGGAGTTCGGATGCATCTGGATGAAACTCCACGCAGAAGAAGTGTATTGGAACTGGTACATAAATGTGACTGGCACAAAGATCACTCCATCCATGTTGCAGAAATTGCGCTAAAATTATTCGATGAACTGTCTGATGAACTAAATCTTGAATTCGAAGACCGCGAGCTTCTCGAGTATGCCTCCTTTATGCACGATATCGGTTATCATATCTCACACCGGAAACATCACAAACATGCGCTTTATATTATCAATAATGCAGACCTGAAAGGTTTTAAAGAAGAGGAGATTGATGTTATGGCAAACGTTGCCCGCTACCATCGCAGGTCGACCCCAAAATCGAGGCATTCCCACTATAAAAAGCTAGATAAAAACGTAAAAAACAGAGTAGAAAAATTGAGTGCTATACTACGGGTTGCAGACGGACTGGATCGCAGCCACTTTCAAAATGTGAGAGATTTAGAGGTAGTGAAAAGCAACGGTCAGATTAAACTAAATATTGAAACAGAGACAGACCCAAATCTTGAAATTTGGGGTGCTATGAGAAAGCGATTTCTATTTGAGGAAGTTACCGGAAAAGAGTTGAAAATTATCCATTCAGAGAAGGCTGAATAGAAACAAGTTTGTAGCGCAAAAACTTAAAAATATTTCGCGAATTCGAGGCTAGAGGGGATTATTTCTTTAATCTTTTTCTATAATTAACCGGTTTAGCTTAATAGGTTAGGGAGGAGATATTTACTTTTTTACTCCAGTCTATAAGGTAGATTTACTTTCTCTGTATCGGTTAAATTTATCTCTAAATGTGAAACCTTCCGTATCTTTAAATCGTTATACAATTCTCAATTGCAGGCCGGTCAAATTAAATAAAATCAACTGGTGAAAAACCCGGCATAAGAGATAATAAATCAGGACTAACTTAAAGTAATATTTAGAAGAAAAATGAAGTTCATAAGTAAATTAGTATTGAGCTCAGTACTGCTTTTAACACTGGTTGCAGGAACTGCTCAAGCCAACACTACAGATGTTGTAAAGGATAACATACTTGAAGCGATTCAAAACATTGACATCGTAAGTCTGAACGTTCTGCTTGCAGAAGGTGCGGATATAAATGCTGTTGATGAAAAGGGGAACACAGCATTAATGCTGGCTTCAAAAATTGGAAACCCAAGAATGGTGAAAATTATTCTTGCGCACAATCCGGATATAAATAAACAAAATAATATGGGCTACACTGCACTGATGATTGCATCGGAGCAGGGACAAACTCATCTTGTTGAAGAACTGCTAAAGCAAAGTGCAGATTCCACATTGAAAAATATGGATGGATTTACTGCTGCTGAATTGGCAATCCGTAATGGACAACCAAATGCAGCTGATTTGCTGAAGGGCAGGACCCAAAAAGTTATAGTCAGATAAATTTTGATTTGACCAATTAACTAGAAAGCCCCGGATTGCCTTGCAGTTCGGGGCTTTTTTGTTTTTTTGCGTAATTGTTGGCTAAGTTGTTTCGGTGCGATATTTTAAAACGTACGATAACTTATTTGATGCCATGCCATTATTACGCTTTCAACTGTTCTCTTTTTTGTTAATCATAACCGGGAGTTTATTTATGAATGCAGCTGCTCAACAGAATCACGACTCGTTGGACTGGAGTGAAATTGAAGATCATTTTATAAAAAAAGCTTCTGATTATGAGGTTGTGGGAGGCGCTTTAGTTTATTTGAAGGATGGTGAAATAAGCGAAAAGGTTTATCACGGTTACGCTGATTTGGAGAATGAGCGCAGAGTGAATGAAGAAACAATTTTTCACTGGGCATCTATTACCAAAACATTCACTGCTGTTGCCATCATGCAGATGCGGGATCAGGGATTTCTTTCACTGGATGATCCGCTGGTAAGCTATCTGCCGGAGTTGAATAAAATTCACAACCCGTTTGGCAGCATGGATGAGATCACCATTCGAATGGCGTTGAACCATTCTACAGGACTTCGAAATTCAACATGGCCCTGGGGTGGCAATGAGGACTGGCATCCGTTTGAACCAACCCAATGGGAACAGCTCGTAGCCATGTTTCCCTATACTGAAGTTGAGTTTGAACCGGGAAGCAAACATAGCTACTCCAATCCGGCAATTATTTTTCTGGGTAAAATAATTGAAAAACTGAGCAGTGACCCCTGGGAGGTGTATATCGACAAAAATATTTTGAAGCCGTTGGGAATGCACCTATCCTATTTTAATCACACTCCATATCATCTGCTTTCGAAAAGATCCAATAGTTATCAAATCAAGAATGACGCTCCTGTTGCCCGAGGGTTCGACTTTCATGCCGGAATCACCACACCCAATGGCGGTTTAAATGCTTCACTCACCGATATGATTGAATACCTCAATTTTCTGCTTGGGGTACATCGTTCAGAACATGAAGTGTTGAGCAGAACATCAATTGATGAACTTTGGCAAAATGAACTTGAAATTGAAGAGAAAGACGGAGTAAAATCATCTGCGGCACTCTCTTTCTTTTTGGAAGAGTTCAACGGCATACGGGTTATTGGCCATACCGGTACCCAGTTTTCGTACTACTCCTGGTTTTATGTTCACCCTGAATCGAATAGAGCCGTAATTTCTGTGACAAATACAGACGGTAAGCATGACATGTTTGAATTCAGGGATGAGTTTACCCGGCATCTGTTTAAAAATCTTTTTACAACATTTGAGTGAGCATGCATTATTTAAGGGAAAACATTCTTTTCTATGCAGTGAACATTTCGTTTATTCAATAGAACTCAAATAAATAGATGTTGGATGAAAAATATATTGCTACTGCTCTTTTCTTTTATACTCTTACCTCTTGGAACTTCAGCTCAGGAAAGTATATCCGAAATAACTTCAGGTATGGAGAAATACGAAGGTTATTTTAACTATTGGTGGGATGATGATACCGGAAAAATCTGGCTGGAAATCGACAAACTTGATCAGGAGTTTATTTATGTAAATTCAATGGCCGCCGGAGTTGGATCGAATGATATTGGACTGGACCGCAGTCAGCTCGGAAATACACGGATTGTAAAATTTGTACGAGTGGGTCCGAAGATATTGATGGTTCAACCAAACTACGACTACAGGGCATCCTCAGAGAACCGGCTTGAGAAGAAATCTATAGAAGAGGCCTTCGCGCAATCCATACTATTTGGGTTTGAAATTGAAGCAGGAGAAGGAAACCGTGTGCTAATTGATATTACAGAATTTCTGATGCAGGATGCGCATGGAGTAGCTGATCGTCTTCGAAGAAATAATCAGGGAAATTACTCCGTAGATCAATCTCGGTCTGCTATTCACTTGCCCGGGACCTTTAACTTCCCCAAAAATTCAGAGTTTGAGACCATGCTGACGTTTACCGGTTCCGGAGCCGGCTCAAATCTCCGATCAGTTGCGCCAAGCGCAGACGCGGTAACCGTGCGGCTTCATCACTCATTTGTTGAACTGCCGGATGACGGATACAAACCGCGAGAACTGGATCCTCGCTCCGGGTTTAACGGGATCAGCTACCAGGATTACAGCACGCCGATCGGTGAGGACATTACAAAACGATATGCTGTTCGCCATCGGCTTGAAAAGAGAAATCCGGAAGCGGAATTGAGTGAGGCTGTTGAACCGATTGTATTTTATCTGGATAACGGAACTCCGGAACCTGTTCGGACGGCACTTCTGGATGGTGGGCGATGGTGGAATGAGGCATTTGAGGCGGCCGGCTATAAAGATGCCTTTCAGGTGAAGGTTTTGCCTGATGATGCACACCCTCTCGATATTCGCTACAACGTTATAAACTGGGTTCATCGATCAACACGAGGCTGGTCGTACGGTTCATCCGTCGTAGATCCGCGAACCGGTGAGATCATCAAAGGAAATGTACTGCTTGGCTCACTGCGTGTTCGGCAGGATTATATGATTGCCGAAGGGCTTCTTGCCCCGTATGAAGAGGGCGTGGAGCCGGACCCTGAAATGCTGGAAATGGCGCTGAATCGTATCCGTCAGCTGTCGGCTCATGAAATTGGTCATACGCTGGGAATTACTCATAACTTTGCCGCCAGCGTGAATGATTTGGCATCAGTTATGGACTATCCTCACCCAATGGTTACAGTTGAGGATGATGAATCTCTTAGCCTGGCCAACGCTTATGATATAGGAATCGGTGAGTGGGATAAACGGGCTGTAATTTGGGGCTATCAGGACTTTACTGAGGATACAAATGAGAAAGAAGCTCTTGAAGATATTATTTTAGAAACCATCGACCAGGGACACCTGTTCCTGTCTGATGAAGTAGCTCGCCCTCAGAGCGGTTCACATCCCGATGCGCACTTATGGGAATACGGCTCGGATGTTGTTTCCCAGCTGGATCACATACTGGAAGTGCGAAAGATTGCTCTTGATAATTTCGGAGAGAAAAATACCCGAATGGGTCGACCTATGGCTAATCTGCAAGATGTTTTGGTGCCAATTTATCTTTTTCACCGCTATCAGACGGAAGCCACGGTGAAGCTTATAGGGGGAATGGATTTTGCCTATCAGATGCGTGGAGACGGTCAGCCCGGGCCGGCTGTTGTGGATGCTGATGTTCAGCGTGCCGCACTTGAAAAGATGTTAAAAACACTACAGGCAGAAACTTTGGCACTTCCTGAACGCTTATTGGATCTGATACCGCCAAAGCCGGCCGGTATATCGTCTACACGGGAGAATTTCAGGGGGTACACAGCTCCTGCTGTAGATCCCATTGCAATGGCGGAAGTTGCTTCAAACCTTTCAGCATCATTGATTTTTAATCCGGAGCGGGCAGCGAGACTGACTCTCCAATCAGCACGAAACAGCGACTATCCTGATCTGCATGAAGTTATCAGGGAAATAATTCATAACACTATTCTGGATGATGAAAGAGAAGGCTATCTCGGATCTGTTCAAAGGGCAATTAACGTTTCTGTTCTGCGCAATTTAATGCAGTTGGCAGGTAATCAAAATGCGTCTCCTGATGTTCAGGCTTTAACCAGAATGATGCTAGGTCAAATTCAGGGGCATCTCGCTGAAAAAGCGGAAGGCGACAGCAACATGATCTGGAAAGCTCACTACAGCGAAGCATCAAGTATGATTGAGCGTTTTTTGATGGATGCCGAGTCTTTCTCTGTTCCACCTGCACCCTATACCCCGCCGGGATCTCCCATTGGAAGCGGTGGGATGAATACGGACCTGCTGATGTGTGAGTTTTAATCATTAATAAATTAAGGTCAAAGTCCCCTCTTATTAGGCATGGACTTGTATATGTCTGAATCGATGTATTATTAACTGAACTCAGGTTTATAGATACAAACTTTAGTCATGTAAATTCTTTATAACAGAATATTTGGATTGGTTGGTGTGGATATGTTAGACGGTTTTACTTTTAAGAAAAATGATCGAGGTTTTTCGGAAAAGTCGTTCGCATTTATGCGCAAAACGATTATTCCGACTACGAAATATCTCTTCAGCCCGCGTATTACAAACCCGGAAAATTTACCTCAAACGGGACCCTGTTTTATCTTTGGTAATCACTCTAACTATTTTGATCCATTTTTGATCAACGTTGGGATGCAGAAGGAGCCGACTGCCGGAGTGATGACCAGGGATCAGTTCCATAAGACTATCCCCAGAGTTTTTATGGACAGTATTGGTATTGTGCCGACCAGCAAATATGTGCCTGAACCGGGAATTATTCGCAGTGTGATGAAGATGATCGATCAAAACCGGATGATTGTGATCTTTCCTGAGGGTGGCCGGCGCTGGGACGGGAAGCCAAAACCACTCATAGAAACCACGATTAAGCTATTCTGGAAGATGGGAATTCCGGTTCATCCGGTACAAATTCACGGCTCATACCTTGGGTGGCCGCGATGGGCAGACCGATTTCGAAAGTGCAGTATGGAACTCCGATTTATGAATCCGCTTCATGTATCGGAGTTTGACAATTATGAAGAATTTGCTCAAGTATGTCGCAATCAGATAGAATTTGAGGAGTATAATCCTCCGGATGAAGTACGCCCGCCGTTTGCAAAAAAACCTGCAGCAGGAATTGAAAGATTTCTTTACAGGTGCCCGGACACAGGTAAAAACGGAGCTATTTTTTCTCCCGACGGTGAGCATATCTTTAGCCGATCATCATCAATGAACTACAGAATGAATGCTTCATCCAGGCTGATCGACATTCATGGTGAAGAGCACTCGTTGATTAACCTGTTTGAGAAAATAAGTGGCATGCCCATAACTCTTTTAAGGGAAAAGCTGGTACTTGAAAAACAGGGAGCAGAACTATTTAAAATTGA
>NZ_JAWLDW010000172.1:0-4296 GCF_041686455.1 Rhodohalobacter sp. | reverse complement strand
GGTTGTGGCATGCCGGCCCTTGCCGTCCTTTTCCCGGACGGTTCTGGTCCTGAACACAGCCTCACCGATGAGACGGTTCAGCAGCGTGGTCTTGCCGACCCCGGAAGATCCCAGCAGGCAGCAGGTCAGCCCCGGCTCCAGGAGGTCTTTGATCCGTTCCAGCCCGGCTCCGTTTTCACTGCTGAACGGCAGGACCTGCAACTGCGGCATGATCTCATGGATCTGGTCGATCCGGCCTTCGATCTCTTCGGGCGTGAGAAGGTCACTTTTGCTCAACAGCACCACCGGCCGTATATGGCTGTCGTTGACCATGACCAGATACCGCTCCAGCCGCCGTAAATTGAAATTGTGATCCAGCGACTGGACAATGAATGCTGTATCGATATTGGCGGCAATCAGCTGAAACTCGATTTTCTTTCCCGGAGTTTTCCGTTTCAGCAGGGATTTTCTACGGATGATCTCATGGATGACGGCAAAGGTGTTGTCATCATAATAGTTGACCAGGACCCAGTCCCCGACCGCCGGATAGTCCAGAGGAGACGCGGCACTGAACATCAGTTTTCCCACCAGTTCCGCCGGGACATCCTCCGCACCGCCTGTGACGGTATACCGGTCTTTGTGCACCGCAATCACCCGGGCGATCTCAAATTCCGCCAAACGTCCGGGATCGACACGGTCCTTGAACCATTTTTCAAAGCCGAGTTTTTCTAAAGTCTGTATGTTTTTCATTGAAATAACTTTATTTAACGAGTTGGTCAACAGGGGTGGCGCGCTTTTTTCCGTCCTCTGGACCAGCGAAGGTAGAATTTTTAATAACGGTAACGCCGATTGGGAATAATATCGAGATTTTTAGCCCAGTTTAAAAGCTTTTTAAGCCTCCACCTCAGAGTCTGGTCAGCCTGATTTGTACCTAATATTTTACGAAAGGTTTTTAGCAATGGCTCATTCTGATTCGCTGCTATCCAAAGCTCTGTATATGGCTCATTATTTAACATTTCACTCACATCTTCTTTAAAAGAAGAAAGGCTTGCAAATTGAAATTCATTTTCAACATACCAGCCACCATTTTTCAGATCTTGAAAGGCTTTTCCTAATTCTCCACCAGATGGAATATTTCCATTTAATAATTGTTCTACAGCGCTTTCGATGAAATGCCATGATGCGGTCGGTACAAAAGCCGCATAGCCGCCACGCCTTCCACGGGTAATTGTTACGAGGTTTCCAAGCGTACGAACCACCTCTTTTCTATCAGCAGAGATAGGTATTAATTTACCTTCCTGAATATCTGCAAGCTTCAAAACGCGGAGCCAAGATTTAATTACATTGGCGTAAAGCTTCCAGGTTTGTTCGGTTGCTTCAACAAACGGAAAAGATTCCTTAAGGAATTCAGGAAGAGAATCTATACGCACATAAGAGTTCGACTCTACGCGAGTTAAAATACGAGATATAATATCATTAGAGCTTACTTGGCGCCTCAAGTACTCCCCCAGTGTTCCTTGCGAAATTACATCGAGGACACTTTGGGGTATAGTCCATAGACCATTGTCAAGCCGAACAAGATTTAAATGCCTCCATTCTCTAAGATGATTAAAAATGCTTCCGCGAGACATATCTAAATAATTTGCTAATTTGTCAATATCGAAGGGCTGTGCACCGACTGCCTTTTGAAATGTTCCAACTACACTCCCTGGATAAATCCTATAAAGAGTTGATTGACGAAATTCCGGAAGTTTATTGTAAACCAAATATTCCTTAAAAACATCATTGTATGTGTCATATGTCGAACCGGTTAGTCTAAGTAATCTAGTTCGCGTAAGTTTATCTAACACTTGTGGCAGAAGTGGATCTTCATCAAATAGTACATGTAATTGTCTGTAATCTGCTGGCAAACGGGCAGAAATTCTGACCAAATAATCTTTTTCATTTTCTTCGAGGCCCTCTAGTTCTTCATCAAACAAGTCATTTAAACGCAAACTTGATGCAATTAATTCGGGTTGGTCGGTCTGAACTGTTTCAGTCAATCTTAGAATATGGGCCATGGTTCGTTTTAGTAGCCATGGAAATCCTTGCGCAAATTCCAAAACATATGATAATACTGATCGGTTCATACGTCGGTGGGCATTATTATTTATATGCTCCAATAGTTCTTTGGCCTCAAATTTCGTGAAATCTTTGAGTTCAAAAGACTCAGAAAAGGAATTTATCCTTTCTAAAGAAATTTTTGTATCGTCGTAAGTGGTTAACTGATCATTTTTTCTTGCTACACAAAAAACAATACGATTCGGGATCCTCTGAAAAATCAGTGCAAGAGTTTCATATGCATTGAATACTTCGGGTTTTGTAAAAGTAGCTTCAAACTGGTCGATCATAAAAACCGCTGTTTTATTACCTAGATTTTCACTAAAAGTAGTCAGTTGCGATTCTACCTCCATAAAATCTATCGGATTTTCATTTGCCCCCGTAAACCTTCTAACTACTGCAAAAACGTCTATTATTGATTTAACATCGCGTGCATCATGTAATTCTGTGCTTAATCCTAATTCTTTGAGATGAGCCTCAATTGAAGCTAATGTTGAACTTTTGCCGACTCCGGAGCGACTTTTTACTTGAATTAAGCGAGGTGCTGAACTCGAAATGATTGCACTTATAATTTCTTTGATTAGCTCTTTTCGTCCAACATAAAATGCGGGAGGTGCAGGTAAACGATAGTCCGTCCAATCTTTGCCGAGGGTCAAGCCTAAAGGAATTATTCTTGTATCATCTATTTTGATGATATTTTTTTTCGATTTATTTAATGTAACAGGCTCAAGCGGTGCTAATGTATCAATATGACTCTTACACGCAGCGAGAAAATTTTCGTCAGGAATTTCTCTTGCGGCTGAATCAAATAAGGTAAAAAATGAAGGAGCAACTGAATCAGGACTTGCGGATATGGCGACTAAAAAAATACCGTTGTCTGTAGCGAGTAAATGTATGGTTTGAGGCGTATATGGGCTTGATTCAAATAATTTCCATATGGTTTCCCTTTGAGGTAACCCTAACTCTCTTTGAATCGCATCCTCAAGGGCGGCACCTGTTAAACAAGTTATGCCAAATCTTTCGACCTGACGGAAATAATCATTGGCGTCCGGGGTAAGCGAACTCGTCGCAAGAAATAGACCGTGAATTTTACGTTCGATTATGCCCAGAGGCATTAGCTTGCCCACGAAGGCACTGAGAGTTTCACCTCTTATAGAATTTCCTAAGGCCTTTGCTTCACCAATGACCTGAACGCGTGTCGCACGATTTATTCCTTCAAGATCATACTCTAAACTATTTCTTTTTTGTCTCATTTTAACGGTATAGCCTGTAGACGACAAGTAGTCATTTAAAAGTTTTTCAAATAAGAGACCTTTATAATAACTTGCATTGCTATCGTTCTGTCTCGAATCATAAAAAAGAAACATCGTTTAAGCACTCCGATTATTATATGGCTTAATTTCCTCTGACACTGAAAAAACAAAATAACATCTTCAAATTATTCTAACACACATAATGTGTTGAACTGTGAATCTTTTTTTATGATGATATCCAACCAAATGGTTATAAACTCCTCAAATTTTCCGTATCAGTAATCCTTGAATATGTAAAGAAATTTTGGCAACCCTCCAGGAGATCAAAGGCAAATACATCTAATTTGAATGGAATTAAAATCTGGCTCGCTCAGCTGTTCCCAGATACCTAAAATTCAATATTATTGCTGGAAGGGTATCACTACACGAGTCTCTCCCCCAACCGCGCTGCTCTTTCCATCAATGATGAAGAAATCTCCTTTGATTTTTTGGTCCCGGGTTTGGTGATCGTGCCCACGAGCTTGTACCCGCCGTAATGCAGCACTTCCTTGACCGCCCGGATCGCGCCCCGGCTTTCCGGAAAAATGAAGTTGAACGGCCAGGGGGTGGTGCAGGTCGTCACGATAACGGCGCGTTTGCCTTTCTGCCTGGGTTCCGGCATCCCTTTTGGGCTTTCCCCCATGAATACCGGGACGTTGCGGTCGAACAGCAGTTTGAGCGGGGCGCACATGTTGCCCCAGTGGGTCGGGGTGCCGATGACCAGGGCATCGGCTTCTTGAATCTTGTTGCCCACCCGGTGCGCGTCATCTTCCGGCAGGACACAGGTGCCTTTGTCCCGGCAGGTCATGCAGGCGGTGCAGAATGCCATGTCAAGTCTGCACACATCGATCCATTGGGTTTCATGCGTGGTGGACAGTGGTTCTGTCACCGCTTTGAGCAGTGTGGCAACGGTGCCGTTTTTCCG
>NZ_JAWLDW010000171.1:0-4315 GCF_041686455.1 Rhodohalobacter sp. | reverse complement strand
TGGATCCACGATCGTTACCGGTACCCACCCAAATTCTGCACGATCTGCAATGATGGATCGCAGCTGCTGATTATTCCAGGACTCCCGGGCATAATATTCTGTTTCAGAACGGGGAGCGATGGTAAGTAACGTTCTCTCCCTGAACGTTTCCGGAAGCCACGATTTACTGTGTCTGTACATATGATCCTCTCCCCGGCCGAAGAAATCAATCTGTTGAGACATACCTGTATAGCGTACAATCAGGGTGTCATTTACTCCTTTCCGAAGCGAAAAAAATTCCCGCAACTCGCCGGGACCTCTGCCTTCTTTTGCAACAGTAGCAATATGTTTGCCCTCTGCATTAAATTGCTCAATTGTCATTTTTCCCCAATCGGCTACCAGCATCGTCTTATCAGAGAAAACAACAAGGTCACCCAATGCACCCGGTACATATTCAGAACTCTCTCCAATTTCCCTCTCCATCTGAATATCTATTAAATTCAGATCTTCGTAGTCGATGAGAACTGGTACCCTTTCATCCCTGCTGCAACCAAACGATAACAATAAAAACAACCCAATCAGTATGATAAATTTACTCATGTAAGAAAAGCCGGGGTTTTAGTAGTTCTCAGTATTCATCTGGTCGTGTTGGTGGTAGTAGGGAAAGGTTTTTATACTACTTTGAAAAGTATCAGATTTCTTCCAACTCAAATCTATATTTTATAATGGATTGTAATCCCGTTGATTCCTGAGTTTCTCGAGCATATACGTAACCATTTTTTATTTTTTCTATCGTTCGGTTTTCCGGCCAACTGAATGTTGCGATTAGCTTTCCAGCATCATCTATAATCAACCATTCCTGTAATGATTCATTAGCGGTTATTGTAGATATCCAGAGATTGTTTTCATCATCTGTTATTATTCTGCTTAATGCCGGCCATTTTTCGGGAAGCTCTGCATGTAGCAGTAAATTTGTATTCTCTTCATCATCTTGTGCAAATAACTTTATAAGCTCATCCCGGTCTATCGACTTTTTTTCCATTGGGATATAAAAAGCCTTGATATAATCCCCATTCTCATTATGCATTTTAACTAATGGTTCTTCACTATTGGCTGTATAAATATATCCTTCATTAGAAATGGATATCATAGGCTGTTGAAGAAACGGAACAGGACTAAGGTTGAATAAATGTTTACCATCAACATCGGCTGTTATATTTTTCATATCTCTCAATTCATCTATCATTTCAGATCTGATTTTTCCCTCTCGATCTACAACGTAATACCTGACAAGTAACTCTTGATCTAAATTATAATGCTCCGTCCCATAGTTGGCATTTTTCATCTCACTCTTATAACTCACGATCAATAAATCATCTGAAATCAGGGAAACGGGACGAGAAGACCATCCCCTTAACTCTTCACGATCAGGCGTACGATTAGTATATACATTCCGGACTTCGATTAAGTCGAGGGAATCAAGAGAGAAAAAAGTAGTCCGAAATTGAAAATAATCGAATGCGAAGAGTTGATCGGACTGTATTTTAATATCATAAACACCCTCAAATTCACCCGGCCCACGGCCCTCACTACCTAATTTTTTCAGATATTTACCGGTAGAATCAAAAACGTGGATTACTTTTTCGTAGTTATCACCAACAAATATTTTACCGGTATCATCAACCTCAAGCCCCGCGAAAAAATCGGACCCTCCAAATGCAAATCCGCCACTGGTACTATGATACCAGGAACCTGTAGCATCACTGTCATCTATCACTAAATCACGGCTGAATTTGATGGATGATTCAGGTGAACTGCTTTTTTGTATAACAACTAAATTTTGTAGCCCTTCCAGATTCTCGGGTATCCTCTCTTTATTTTGAAACGTGCAGCTTGTAAACCCCAAAAATAACGCTGGTAATATGATGTATTTCATGTGCATGTACTTCACAATACGCCAGGGTGTTAAAACGCCTACTCTACTTCCACCTAACATTTTTGGTTTCAAAATTTATCTCCATTTGAATTAAACCCGCTTCACTATTCAGCAATGTACGGTTTAATCCTTGTTCTTATTCATCATCACGCTATCACAATAATAAAAATTACATTAAGATTATCTCCCATTATTTTGTGGTTTTCTGGAGTGGTAACAAAATTAAAATTAGCCGGTTTTGTGTGGGGCCTTCCTTGGTTTCGTTTCACGTCAAATGATGAGATTGGCAAAGTTGTAGTTATTCAAACTCATCACTATTCATTGAATTCTATTCGATAACGTGCCACCTCCTGCAACTCGGTCGCCTCATCTGTTTCGTGGGAATAGGGATGCAGGTATTACAGATTCTAAATCCTTAGATCAATTAGAGTAGAGAGTAACTATCAAATCAGCTGATATACCCGAATACTATGTGCAGTGTCTGGATTTTGATGTAAAACATAAATCCTCTTCTCTTTAAATTGTTGAATACTATCATATTCCGATATTTTTATTCTACCAATTCCCTCTCCAGATAAGCTAAGCAATACTAATTTTTTACCATCTATATCGGTATCAACATGCATCAGTATACTGTCATCCGAAATCCAAAAGTCTAAAAAAGGAGGCTTTTGATCCGCTATGTATTTTTTTAACTCTTCTCGTACGTCTCGGTTAACGGCTACACGATTATTATCAAGAAAGTAATCCACCCCCTCCTCTGTAACCGGACGTTCTTTTACATTCAAATAAACCTCCCTAACCAATCTGTGATTTTTATCAAAAAACTCCACCTTATCCTCTCCGGGACGACCAATTACATACTGCCCATTCCTCCTGATTCGTAACCGGTCTTGGAAGCGATAAGGGGGGTGTCCTAAAAATACCAATCCATCCATCTGCAAAGGTGATGAAAATCTTCCCGGATCACCGAATAGATAGTTTGGTGTTTTGAGGAGATGCAATGAATCTTCAACCAAACCGGTTGAAAGATCAAATATTACCGTTTCTTCATTCCTGTATTCGGGTAGATTTAGCCCGATTTCATTTTCCCATTTCTTTTTTAAAGCAAAGAATGTTTTATCTGAATGCCACTCCAAAATGTCTAAATGATATCCATCAAAATGCTGACTGATAAATGACTCTTTATATTGATATGAACCATCACTTTCTAATCCAAAAAGATCGATCCGTGGTGTATCACCATAATGAATAATGAAAGAATTATCAGGACCGGCAGCCAGATGGAAAGAGTTCGAGCCAATTTCCCCCGGTCCTGGGCCTTTCCTGGCAACCACACCTCTGTATCGGCCATTTTTGGAGAATCTCTCAACTGTAGTTTTCTGACGGTCAGAAACAATAAGGTCTCCACTTGAGGTCAAAATAAGTTGATTTAAAATTCCCGGGAAGTAGGTATCACTCTCCTCGATTTCCAAAACCAACTTATAATCCATCAAGTTGAGTTCACTATAATCAATCTGATCCTTTTTCTGGCCATACAAATTTTCAGATAAAAATCCGACGATAATGAATAAAATTAATACTTTAAAAAGCTTCATAAAATCTGATCATGTATATGTACGGTGCGTTTATCAGTCATTTTTTTGATTAGATAAAAGTTCATGCCTGTCAACAGTGAAAACCCTATTAAAGAAGTGTTTACAAAACCCAGGGCAATAGTTATCCCGTCCTGAGACGTAGGGACGGGATATCCAAACCTGTAATAAGAAAGTAAATGATGGTCTAAACTTAATACTTATCCATAATCAGATTTTATAAAGCTTACTTAAAGTTTGCCAGGCTCACCCTGGTCATCAATTTACACCACAATTACCAATCCCTAAACAAGCTTCGCAACAACTTTGTGCACTATGATAGCACCCTAACCACTGCGATTGTTCAGTTGAACAGCAACATGCAAATCCTACAGAGCACTCATGGTCGCAAGCTGACAACGAACCGGCCATAACATTCTTCATCTCACTTCGGCTTAATATGTTAGTTGCACTATATAATCTATTCATCTTTTTATCCTCGTTATGTTTAAACCCGTTTTGCCATTCGATGGGGTACGGGTAATAATTCACCCCAGTTTGATCTCTCAAACATTCGTTTATTTCTCTGAAATAGTTATCCTTCTTCAAACGCAATCCGATACTTCACCACCTGTTGCAATCCGGTTTCTTCTTCGATTTGGCGGGTATATACATATCCATTCTTTATAACCTCAATCGGTTCATCCCGCGGCCAATCAAATTTAGTAATCACTTCACCTGTGTTTTCAAGCACCCACCATTCATAGATATCAAAATCTTCCACTATTGTTGAAACCCAGATTCGGTTTTCATTGTCTACAACCAG
>NZ_JAWLDW010000170.1:0-4346 GCF_041686455.1 Rhodohalobacter sp. | reverse complement strand
GGCTCCTCAAGAGCCTTCTTTGCTCCTGTCCACAATCTCCACCCTTTCTTATCAATTCCAATAAAATTCTTATCCGGATATTGCCGTGCAAGATTTACTGTGTACTCTCCTTTTCCACACGCCAGCTCAAGAACAATCGGATTCTCATTCTTGAATATCTTTTTATGCCATGTTCCCTTCGGTTTCGGTTTTTCGTTTTCAAAATCTGTGTATTCAAAAACATTTGAGAATCGATCTACATCTTCAAACTTTTGAAGTTTATTTTTTGCCATCCCTATGATTGAATAATTATGGTGCTAATCGTTGCCGGTTCCATTTTCCGGCAGATTGCTGGTATAAAATCCGATCGTGCAACCGTCCCGGCCTTCCCTGCCAGAACTCAATGGTTTCAAAGATGATTTTGTATCCGCCCCAGTCATCCGGCCGGGGTATCTCCTTACCTTCATACTCCTCTTCAATTTCTTTAAAGTTGGCTTCCAGCTCTTTTCGGTTAGCCACCGGTCGACTTTGGCTTGAAGCCCATGCGCCAATCTGACTATCTCTGGGCCTTGAACGGAAGTAATCATCGCTCTGTGCTGCGGTCAGCTTTTCAACTTTACCGCTTATTCGCACCTGTCTTTCGAGCTCTGCCCACCATATCGTACAGGCAGCTACCGGATAAGCACCCAAATCTTTTGCCTTTTGACTCTCATAATTTGTATAAAAAGAGATGGAGTTATCTGTTAGTCCTTTCAGCAATACCATTCTCACATTCGGAGTTTCGGCTCCGGTCACAGTTGCCAATGCCATGGCATTAGGTTCAACTACTTCCGATTCAACCGCTTCCTCAAACCACTTCCTGAATAGCTCAACAGGATTTTCAGGAAGTTCATCATCCACAAGACCTCCCTTTTTGTACTGTTTTCGTATATCTGCAATTTTAATATCTGTCATAGCTCGTTACCCGAAATATTCCGGTTCATTCCCTTTTTTCCATTTTATATTACATCCAATGCTTGGCATCTGGTCTTCAGAGACTTTTTCACTGGCAAGCACTTTATCTGTTGCTTCTCTTAGATCCTCGCCTGTTACGGGTTCATCATTACCTGGACGGCTGCTATCGAACTGACCGCGATAAACCAACTCATGCTTTTCATCAAAAAGGAAGATATCCGGTGTGCACGCTGCTTTATAAGCTTTCGCAACTTCTTGGGTTTCATCATAGAGATATGGAAACGGGTAACCATATTTTTCCGCATCCTCTTTCATTTTCTCCGGACTGTCATCAGGATAATTCTCAATATCATTGGAGGATATCGCTACAATTCCGACACCATTTGGCAAGTAATCTTTGGCGTATTCTGTAATTCCCTCTTTGATATTTTTCACGTATGGACAGTGATTACTGATAAACATCACAAGAAGTGCCTTATTTCCCCTAAAATCTTTCAACTGAACATTGTTCCCTGTTACTGTATCGGGAAGTGAGAATTTTGGCGCTTTAGTACCAAGCTCCAACATGGTTGAATTAACTGCAGACATTATTTATCTCCATTTAGTTAACTTTGACTATTGTATTCTATAAACAGTTCATCGGAAGAATGCATTCAGAAATTTCGGCTTGAAGATATAAAAATCATTCGACCGTTTCTCCTTTTCATTCAATTGAGTTATTGACTGACAAAGAGTTCAGTTTCAAAACAAGTTCAGTTGCCCGTTCTCCGGGCGCTTGAATTTTGATCTGTTTAGCGGTGGGACCATCTCTTCCAAGCCAAGTCTTTTTTTATGAATATTGATCAGTTGCTTGATCTGATTGGCGTAAGGACCCACGCTTTGAAATCTCTCCCCAAATTCTCTCCGGTTCAGTTGACCATCTTTCAGACTTCGGATTCGATTCAGCACTTTGTCTTTTCTATCGGGAAAGTGGTCTTCAAGCCATTTTGAAAAGATATCCTTGACTCCATACGGCAGTCTCACAATTGTGTAAGCCATCGATGAAGCACCTGAATTCTTGGCTGCCTCCATCATCGGCACAATCTCGTCATCTGTCAATCCCGGCACTATTGGAGCAATATTCACATTTACCGGAATACCAGCTTTTGTCAGTTCTTCTATCGCTTTTAATCGCCTTGCAGGCCGTGACGTTCTTGGTTCCATCACGTTGGTAATTTCAGGCCTGAGAGAGGTAAGCGATATCGTTACCCGAACCGCACCAATTTTTGCCAGTTTTTTAAGTTGATCGATATCTCTGGTTACCAGATGGTTTTTTGTGATAATCACCAAGGGATGACTACATTCGGCTAAAATCTCTATACATCGTCTTGTGATCTCTAAGTCCTTCTCTATCGGTTGATAGGGATCTGTAACTCCGCTCATCACCAGTGTTTGAGGTTTCCAGTTTTGTTCGGCCAGTGCTTTCTTCAGAAGTTCAGGAGCGTCGTACTTGACCATAATTTTCGACTCGAAGTCCAGTCCTGCACTCATACCCAGAAATTCATGTGTCGGCCGGGCGTAGCAGTAGACGCATCCGTGCTCACAACCACGATATGGGTTCAGGCCCACATCAAAAGGAATATCAGGACTGCAATTTCTGGATATGACGTCTGAACTATGATCTTTCAGAAGCTGTGTTTTAGGCTTCTTTAGCTGACCGGTTTCCGGATCGATCTCGTACTCAAGCTTGGTCTTAAGAAAACGGTTCTTTGGATTTTGAGCGGATCCCCGCCCTTTGATTGGCTGACTCATTTTACACATATTTTATACATGTTTAATGTATGAGCTTCAAGGATTGTTTTCAAGAACTGATTATTGATTTTTTTGCTACCAAGTCAGGAAGACTGGTAGATTCACGATAACGTGATGTAAAAGTGAACACGTTTCATTTTCTCGCAGATGTGCGCAGATCAAACGCTGATTCACGCAGAATTTCTGCGTAACTCTGCGGAATAATCCGCGAAAATCTGCGAGAACCTACTCAAGCAAATTTCTGAACGGCAGAACGTATGGATTGAAGTGCTTCTTCAAGGAGATCAGGCTCAATAATCAAAGGCGGGGCGATTCGAATCAGAGAATTGGAGTGGAGAGTCCACCCGAGAATGATACCCTCTTTAAAACACTCCTCAACCACCTTTTGGGTTAAATCGGAATCCCGAAGCTGCAATCCAAGCATTCCGCCTCTGCCTCGAAGTTCCAGGATCCCCTCTCCTTTTAATAACTCCCGAGCAATCTCTTCAATCCGTTCTGCCTTGGCACTGAAATCATCGCTTAGAAGTGTTTCCAGATTTGCATGAGCGGCCGCACAGCTAACCGGATGACCACCAAACGTGGTGACATGATTCAATGGTGGATTGTGTTTAAACTCCTCAAAAATTTCTGATGATGAGACAAACGCTCCCATCGGCATCCCTCCACCCATCGCTTTGGCAAGTGATAAGATATCGGGTACAACATCATAATATTGAAACGCAAAGAGCGATCCCGTTCTGAAAAATCCGGTCTGTATCTCATCAAAAATGAGAAGGGCTCCCGTCTCATCACATCGCTTGCGAATCTGTTTCAACCACTCTTTATCCGCTGGAATCACACCGCCTTCACCCTGAATCGGTTCCATGATTACCGCAGCAGTTTTTTCATCAATCATGCTCAATCCGGCAGGATCATTAAAATCGATAAAATGAACATCGGGCAGGAGTGGCTTGTAGGGATCACGATACACATCCCGACCGGTCACGCTTAGCGAACCGTGGGTATCCCCATGATAGCTGTTTTTAAATGCTACAAATTTATGTCGGCCGGTATATTTTTTGGCCAACTTGAGCGCTCCCTCATTAGCCTCGGTTCCACTGTTCACAAAATATACGCGGTCGAGAGAACCGGGTAGCTGGTCAGTTAACAGCTGGGCAAAACGGCTTTGTGGCTCTTGGATATACTCACCGTAAACCATCACGTGCAGATGTTTATCCAGCTGCTTTTTTATTGCTGCAATTACATTCGGATGGCGATGTCCCAAACTGCTCACAGCTATTCCGGAGATCAGATCCAGGTACGATTTTCCATCTTTTGTATGTATGTGACAACCCTCAGCATGATCTATCTCCAGGCCCATCGGAAAATCGCTGGTTTGAGCTACGTGCTTATAAAATGAGTCTGATAATTCCGACATGCTCTGTTCTTTTACGATCTACCCGTTTTCCCATCGATCGATTAGCGGCAACAACTCTTTTTGCGTTGATTCGGTTTTGTCATCCGCATACCATTTATGAAGCGTTTCGGAGATTTCCCGATAATCTTCTCCGTCATTTAATCGCCAATTATCATACATCTCCTGTGCTTCGAACGGACGCGGTCCCCAATCCCCTAAGACATCA
>NZ_JAWLDW010000048.1:0-19406 GCF_041686455.1 Rhodohalobacter sp. | reverse complement strand
CGCCTCATTACTATCCTTCGTTTCGAACGAATCTCTCTATTCGCCGGTAATTTATGCGCTCTATATTACCCCGGGTTTCGCTGCGCTTCAACCGGGGCTAATTACCTTTAACCCTTTCAGGGTTGATTCATTGAGTATTAGCAAAATAAATACACTCTCTTGAGCTTGCCTGGGCTAGCTTCTACAGAAAAGAGGGAATTAGGAGTGGTTGATTGAAGCTAAAGATCAATTTTCTCAATTATAAATACGCTATAAAAAAATATGAATCTGCCTCTTTTCTGCTTTTCGATACACAATTCGCCATCAGTTTGGTGGTGATTGTTGCGATCCTCAAAGTACCGGACTTTGAGCGGCCGCTCTTTCAGTGCTTTAGGCCTAGTATAACAATTCATGCATCTTATGAATACCTTACTTCTCGAGAGGTAGTTGCAAACCCGCTACGTTAATATTTGTGTATTGGAAATCAGAGTGGTGAATCGACAAAATAGAGCTCTGCAAGTGCGTGCAGAATATAGCCCCAAGCGTGAGCTTGGGGTGTAGAGTTAAAGACCCTGTTCCGCCGAATAGAGGTCATTGTTTATACGCCATTCAAGATAGAGGCGGTTCTACGGCTAATTTTAAAATCTCATTTTTAGAAAACCGGTTTAGCACACCCGGAAATTGTAGGTTTTTTGATTTTAAAATGTGCAGCCGGTTTGTTGTACGATGTGCTACAAAATGGACTCAACATCAAATGGGATCAATTCAGATTAGTTGCCTGCAATCCAACTTCAGATTCGGCATTTCGCAACATCTGTACCAGGCCACGGATGTCCAGATAGCCACGTCGGCGATCTAGAACATTTCCCTCTGAGTCCATAATTACCGTGAACGGAAAAGCGGTGACCCCCATCAGGCCGGCAAAATCTTTTTCGGTCATCTCTTCACCCTGGTAGACAATGGTATTACTATTAGAGTTACCGTTTACTTTTACAGGAAGATAACTCCGGTCCAGAACGGCTCTTATGGTGTTGGATGGATAGACTTCCCGGCTCATTTTCCGGCAAAACTGGCAGCCTACTTCATAGATATCAACCAGTATTAACCGATCATCTTGGGGAGATTCAGTGAGAGCTTCAGTCAGAGTCATCCATTCGGGTTCATTATCAATGTCCTTCGGCTGAATTTCCTGAATTGAATAGAAAGCAAAAATTCCAATAAAAACGGCTATAAAAGCTCCGATGATAACCTTGCGGTTCATAATCAGTTGTTGAGATATTTTAGGTTTAATCAATTAAAATATACAAAGAATCAGTGAGCATTACCCCATAATCGGTTCCAATAACGGTTCAGATTTGATGTTCGTGTGCTAAAATTGGGTATCACTTGCTCAAATGTGTAAGCGTAATTGTTTTCGTCAATACGAACATAGTTTTTCCAGACGTAGGCTGCGTCATCGGTAAGCCAGAAATCTCCCCTTCCGAAACGCAAGTCGTAAAAAACCAGTTGATCACCCTCCATTTCAGCTTTGTAATACCCTCTCGAAAACCACAACAGTGTTTCGATTGCCCGGTCATTGTAATAAGGCTCAATCAAGTGGCTGTTTTTAGGAATGGCTGTAAATTCTAAAAGTTTTTCTTCATCAAAAATCGAGTAAACAGAATTGTAGATGGTGTCGTTTTTTTCAACATAACCCGTCCATAGAAACGTAGAGGGGCCGTTGGGCGTCGTTTTGATCTGCTCATACATTCCATATTGATTCTGGAATGATTCGGTAAAAACTGAATGCACATGACTTTTTATACCAAATCCCAAAATGAGATAAAGCGTGCTAATGAAAAGGCCGGTTCGGTTTGCAAACATCCTGGCACGGGACTTTCTTTTTAGGATGAGGGCTACAATAAGTCCTAAAAATAACGGGACAGTATATAGCGGATCGATGATGAAGATTGAATCGAGGGTGTGAGGTGTGTCAGAAAACGGACGCAATATTTGTGTGCCATATGTTGTGGGAAGGTCGATGAAGATGTGGGTTAAGAAGATAAAAAATGACATGATGCTCCATCTCACCCACCCCACTTCCAGCGATTTGTGAACCTTGTCAATTACCCATCCAAAAATCGGGGCTGCCAAAAAACAGAAAAGAAATGAGTGAGTGAATCCGCGATGATTGCGAAGTTCAATTACATTATCTACAAAAGGGTTGATAATAATATCCAAGTCGGGTAGAGTGCCCAGTAAAACTCCCCAGGCGGCTGCGCGATATCCTACTTTTTTTCCTAGAAACGCCTCTCCAACGGCCGAACCAAGAGTTACCTGTGTAATTGAATCCATCTAGTCGATTAATTATAAAGTTGAATCAGCTGAACAATGAGGCCTGAAATGAGGTTCAAATTTTAACAATCCTGTATTTGATTTTATAACCTTTAACAATCCCCCGGGAATGAACGGCTGTAAATATCGTTATTTTAATATTGAATTAAACTCACTGAACCAAATTTCTGATGAAACAAAAGAAGTATCTAACATTACTACTACTTGCAGCCCTCATTTTAACAAACTGCGGTGGCGAAGAAGAGCAGGGATTTTCGGCGCAAAATCGTACAGTACCCGCTGTTGAAGCCGTTCAGGCTCAATTTGGCTCTTTGCCATTGGAAGAGAGATTAAGCGGGACTGTAAGGGCCGGAAATCAGGTCGAAATATTTCCCCGAATTTCCGCACCCGTTGAAGAGGTATATGTAGAGTCGGGTGAGAGTGTTGAGCGTGGAGAAGTTCTGGTTCAATTGAGGGATAATGAGTATAGAGAGAGATTGCGACAAGCCGAAGCAAATCTGAGAATTACAAAGGCCCAGCTTCGCCAGGCAGAAGCAGCTCTTGGTGAAGTGGAAGCGGATCTAAACAGACAGCGTATTCTGGCCGAAAGAGACTTGGTTACTGATATGGAAATGGAACAGCTGGAGGCCGAGGCTGAGTCAGCCGAGGCGAGTGTAGAATTGGCAAATGCACAGGTAGAGCAGGCCGAATCTACAGTAGAGGAGCAGAAAGACGCTTTGGAACAAGCTACGATCAGGGCTCCCATCAGCGGTACAGTTGGTGATCGGGCAGCAGAAACAGGTATGCAGGCAACGCCGAATAATCGCCTGTTTGTAATTGGTGATCTGTCCCGATCAAAAATTACGATCAATGTTACAGAACGAATGCTACAGTATGTCGAGAGCGGGCAGTCTGTCCGGATCTACTCAGAAAATTTTCCGGATACAGTGCTAACCGGTGAGGTGTCCAGAATTTCCCCGTTTTTAGGTGAGGGAAGCTTTAGTACACAAGCTGAAATTGATGTTCAAAACCCAGACCGGTTACTGCTGCCGGGAATGTTTGTAACTGTAGATGTTCTGTATGGGGAGAGTGAGCAGGCAACTCTTATTCCTCTAAGTGCTATTTATAACAATCCTCAAACCGGAGAAACCGGAGTTTATGTTGCACCCGGGTTTGGGATAGAGACGGAAATTCTTGAAGAGATTGAAGACAACGGAAGTGTTGGGCAGCTCAGTAATCCTACTGAAGTAGAGTTCGTACCTATAGAAGTTATAGCAAAAGGGCGTGAAGCGGCCGGTGTTGCAGGAATAAAGAGTGGCGACTGGGTGGTTACAGTTGGGCAAAATCTATTGGTTCGGGATCAGGGAGATGATGCCCGGGTTCGTGCAACAAGCTGGGAAAAGATTATGAATATGCAAAAAATGCAGCCGCAGGACCTGCTTCAGGAGATTTTGAATAACGGCGTGGCCGACCAATCGACAGCAAACTAATTTAAAGATCCGGTAGAATTATGGGCATTACAGATACATCAATTAAACGGCCAATTGCAACAATGATGGTCTACCTTATCGTGCTCGTTTTGGGTGTGGTTGGGTTTCGTTACTTACCGGTGGATCTTCTCCCGCCGATTGAATATCCCCGTCTCTCGGTTCAAACAAGCTATCCAAATGTTGGATCAGAAGAGATTGAGACCATAATAACCGATCAGATTGAAAACGCCCTGTCCGGTGTAGCTAATGTTGAAGAGATGACCTCCCGTTCCCGGGAGGGGTCAAGCTGGGTTAGTCTTAATTTCTCACAAAATACCAATCTTGATGAGGCTGCAAATGATGTTCGGGCCGCTCTTGATGATGTTCGCCGTTCGTTGCCCGATGAAGCTGACAACCCTAGGGTGCGAAAGTTTGATCCCAATGACTCCCCCATTGTTATTGTGGGGGCACAGTCGACCCGGTCTCTTGATGAGTTAACCCTGATTTTAGAAGAAGAAATTGCCAGCCGGCTGGAGCAGATTTCCGGTGTTGGTTCTATTGACGTATGGGGAGGAATCCGGCGCGAAATTCGCATTGACCTGAAACGGGATCGCCTTGCGGCCAGTAACTTGACGGCGATTGACGTTCAAAATGCCATTGTTGCCGAAAATAATACATTACCCGGCGGTAATGTGAGAGATGGCCTTACAGAGCTTTATGTGAGAACACTTGGTGAGTATACGGATGTCAATCAGATATCGGAGACGATTATCACCCGGGTAGACGGGCAGCCTGTTCGGGTCCGGGATGTGGCAACGGTTGAAGATGCCTTTGAAGATGTTGGGCGCGTAGTTCGTATTAACGATGAACCGATGATTCGGATGGGAATCCGTAAACAGACAGGGGCAAACACCGTGGCTGTATCAGAAGGAATTCAGCGGGAAATTGAACGGATTAACTCCGAGCGCAATGACATCAACCTTCTGATGGTGATAGATCAAAGTGAGTTTATTCAAGACTCGATAGATAACGTGCAGGAAGCCGCCATTTGGGGAGCTCTACTTGCGATCGTTGTTCTGTATCTGTTTCTCAGAAATGGGTCTACAACCTTTATAATTGCTACGGCCATTCCGGTTTCTATTGTGGCTACGTTTGGTCTGCTCTACTTTGGCGGATTAACACTGAATCAAATGAGTTTTGGGGGGCTCGCGCTGGGTGTCGGCTTGATTGTCGACAATGCCATTGTGGTTCTCGAGAATATTGTGCGGCTCAGGAGTAAGGGGAAATCCCTGGCGGAGAGCTCACTTATTGGAACGAAAGAAGTAGGAGGCGCTATTATTGCCTCTACTATTACCACTTCGGTGATATTTCTTCCTGTGGTATTCATGCAAACCATTACCGGAACTCTGTTTCAGGAACTTGCTCTTGTCGTTGTTTTTGCGCTTGCCTGTTCCCTGCTGGTTGCTTTGACGTTAGTGCCCATGCTGGCCAGCAAGTTTATGACGATAAAACCTGATTCTAAATTGACAGATAAAGATAAGGGATGGTTTCAGAAATGGTTTGAGCGTTTTGAAAATCGATATTCACGGTTTTTGGAAAGCGCTATAAAACGAAGATATATCGTATTCACTATTTCTGCAGTATTGGTTGGGATCTCTTTTTATGGCCTTAGCTATGTGGATACTGAACTTGCCCCGGAAACCGAGGCAGATGAGATTAGTATTAACTTTTACCTTGGGGATGGCATGAACATAGCGGTTGCAAATGAATACCTCGATGAGCTGGTTGCAAAGGTAAAAGAGATCGCCCCGATGGATGAGGTAGAGTATATGTCGACCGAAGTACGAAATGGACGGGCTGAAGTGGAATTGAAGCTGGTGGATGCATCCGAGCGATCCATTAACTCTTACGATCTGGCAGATGATATACGGGATCAGATTGAAGGCACCATTCCGGGAGGAAGTTTCAGAGTTCAGGCACAAACCGGTTTGTGGATCTTGAGGCGAATTTTTGGAAATGGCGGGGATGAAGCCCTTCAGCTGCAGTTGAGAGGGTACGATATGGATGTTGCCGATGAAATTGCCGAACAAATTCGATATCGAATGGAAGAAATTCCGGAAGTGAGGGATGTTCGTTCAGACCGGGAAGATCGACGTCCTGAACAAAATATAGTTTTTGACAGAGAACGCATTTCTGCTCTTGGCCTGACGGGCCGCGAAGTTGCCCAGTCTATTCAGGCTAATATTGGCGGGGTTCGAGCCGGTGTATACCGCGAAGGCGGTGATGAATTTGACATTACAGTTCGCCTGCAGGAGTCGGACCGGATGAGTACCCTGGATTTGAATAATATTTCAGTGCGAACCGCTGATGGTGAAACAGTTCCTGTGTCTACGGTAATTGACCAAAATGCTGCGGAGGGACCGGAGACCATTAACCGTATAAATGGCCAGCGAGTAACCTATATTACAGCCAATCTTGAAGCGGGAGTTCCGCTCGGCGAAGCAGTTGAGAAAGTACAGGCATCATTGTCTGGTATGGAACTGCCGACGGGGTTCTCTATCGTGTATGGCGGAGAGTATGAAGAGCAGCAAAAAGCCCAGGCAGATTTTGTGATTTCCATTTTGATGGCACTGGTGCTTATTTACATGGTAATGGCGGCCCAGTTTGAACGGTTCCTCGACCCACTGATTGTGATGTTTTCGGTTCCCGTGGCGGTTATTGGAGTTGTTCCGACGCTGCTGCTAACCGGTACAACCCTCAATATGCAGAGTATCATGGGGGTCATAATGTTGATTGGAATTGTTGTAAACAACGCTATTGTACTCGTTGATTACATCAACCTGATGCGTCGCGACAAAGAGATGAACGTGCTAAAAGCCGTGATTGAATCAGGACGGCTGAGGCTGCGGCCCATTCTGATGACAACCTTAACCACAGTTCTGGGACTGCTTCCGCTCTCATTTGGTTTTGGAGCCGGGGGAGAAATTCAAGCCGCTTTAGCACGCGTTGTAATTGGCGGATTGACTGCTTCTACGCTGATTACCCTGGTGTTGATACCGGTTGTTTACATTTCGGCTAATGAACTCAAAGAGTATGTTGTTGAGAAAAAAGAGGCGTTTCAGGAGTCAGGTAAAACTGTTCCGGCAACTCAGACAAGTTAATGGAACTGCGAAACGTTGTTTAGTAAGAGAATCCGCGGAGCAAAAGCTTTCGTGGATTTTTTTTGCTAAATGAATTTCAATAGAATTGAAACGTATACCCGGTTATCGAAGTTTGGTGGAGATGTGCGAAAACAGAATATAACTATCACACGGATGGAGTAAGTTTTTTTGGTTCAATTGCATGGTAGAAAGGCTTTTGTTGCAAGCAACTCCTAATAACATAATGAGATTTCACTCACACGACCAAACGAATTTGGTATAGGTACAACAATATATAAGTAATGATAATCTATCGATAACTTATTATATTTAAAGTGTAGTTAATGACAATCAAAGGATCATATAATGCCTAAAAAAATTGGTTCTCTAACGCTCTATTCTGTAGATGATCTGCACGAGATGCTTGGAGTAAGTAAAATGACAATTCGGGCGTACCTTCGTGAAGGAAGGCTGAAGGGAAGAAAACTCGGTGTGCAGTGGTATGTTACCGAAGAGGCGATCAAAAGTTATTTTGACGTAGATTCAGAGGGAAGCGATCCAAAACCGGAAAAAAAGAAAAAAAGATCATACACTTATGTGGTTCAGGGCGTAAACGATTTGGTTAGTGAAACAGAGGAGTGCGCAACAATTTCTGAAACCCTGGAATGTTTGAATAGTCAGGCAATTATAAGTTTGTTTCAGGTTGAAATACGGGATGAGTCGACCAACGAGATAATTGAAATTGTGAAAGGAAGAGATTTTATTGAACGTCATTCAAATAACTCATGAAAATAGATCAGACAACACTACAGATTTTTGAATTTGGTGATACAGCGGAAGATACATTTTACTGCCTGGTTGATCTGCGAGTGAGTCCAAACGGCATGAATGTGGAAAAAATGCGTCTTTCAGATCCGCGAAACATTGATTTGCAGTTTCGCGAAAATGGCTGCCTGCTGATGCTAAATGGAGAAGAGATTGAAGAGATTATCCGGCGCGGTGATGCAGACCGGGACAATCTCCACAAATCATTATATCAACTGGCCTCTGAAGAGGGAATCGTTTAGGAGGCATTATCAAAATCAATCGGAAACGGTTCATGCGTTTTCCACCAAAAATAGGTTTGAGTTAAGGCGCAGATGGTTTTTCCATCTTTGATCTCCCCGGACTCAATCATTTTTAGCGCATCGGAAAAGTGCAGTTTATGATTGATCAGGAACTCATCATCATCAGTCTGTTTGTCTGATTGACTAAGCCCCCACCCTACATACACGAAGATCTCCTCATCGGCGTACCCGATAGCCGGAAACAGTGATCCCACCTGCTCAAGATTATCGCATGATAATCCGCTTTCCTCTTCCAGCTCGCGCAATGCGGTAGTTTTTGGCGTTTCACCGGCATCAATTTTGCCTGCCGGTACTTCTAGAAAAAGCTTGCGTGGTGGGTAGCGATACTGTTTCAGCAGCATGATGGAGCCGTCCTGAAAAACCGGAACAACTGCACTTGCACCGGGATGTTTAATCCAGTCTCTGGTCGAATGTGAGCCGTCAGGAAGTTTTACATCATCCACATAGACTTGTAAAAGAGTTCCGTCAAATACGTGTTCTGAAGAAATTGTGTTCTCCTTTAATTCAAGTTTATCCTCTTTCGTGGATGCTAAATCTTTCTTTTTCATTTCAATATTTATTACTGTGTTAAAAAACGTATTTTCTATCTTAAATATGCTAACTCCAAAAAGGTGGTATGAGAGAAGCCGTAAACGTTGATGGTAAAAAGGTATTGGTTAGAGACGACATTTACACGTGGTCTAACCTTATCTCTTTGTCTCGGGTATTGGTGGTTTTTCCAATTATCTATCTACACATTCAGAATAACCACCAGGTAACCGCGGCAATATGGGTATTAATCCTGTATGGGGGTATTTCTGATTACTTGGATGGGTTGGTCGCACGCTGGCGAAATGAAATCTCCGAGCTTGGAAAATCGCTGGACCCTGTGGCAGATAAACTTATGGCATTTTTTCTGTTTATCTATACCGTATGGCTTGGATGGATTCCTCTCTGGTATTTTGCACTGGGAGTGACGCGCGATTCATTAATTATGGCGGGCTCGGCACATATCAAAAAAGAACGCGGAAAAGTTGCGATGTCTATAATGTCCGGAAAGATTACTGTAAACCTTATGGCGGTATATTGGATTAGTATTTTCTTTTTTCCGGAGTTTAAAAACGTTCAAATCTTTTTTATGGTTGCATCAGCAGTCATGATGATTGTCTCATTTGTAGAGTATAAACAGAGATACCACAAGATTATAAACGGAGCAGATTTTAACTAATTGACAAACAGAGTTTTTAATAGATATTTAGTGAAAAACTATGAGCTGGTTAAATAAGATTGGATTAAAAAAGAAAGAGAAGCTTGATAAAGGAGTAGAAAAAAGTCGTGATGGACTTCTTTCAAAGATAGGTAAAAGTATTGCCGGGAAAGATCAGGTTGACGCGGCTACACTCGACGAATTGGAAGATGCTTTAATTACATCGGATGTGGGTGTTAAAACCACGGTAGAGATTATAGACCGGATTGAGGCACGAGTAGCTAAAGATAAATTCATCACGCAAAATGAACTTCAGGAATTGATGCGTGACGAAATTGTAGCTCTGCTCAAGGATAATAACCCCGATCAGCCGGCAGAATTTGATGCAGATTTTCCACACAAACCACATATTGTATTGGTTGTAGGAGTTAATGGTGTGGGAAAAACCACTTCTATTGGCAAACTGGCCCACCTTTATAAAATGGCCGGAAAAAGGGTGGTTTTAGGGGCGGCAGATACATTTCGTGCTGCTGCAGTAGATCAGCTTAAAATATGGAGTGAAAGAGCAGGAGTCTCTATTATTCAGCAGGGACAAAATGCCGACCCTGCAGCTGTAGCTTACGATACGGTTGCATCTGCAAAAGCAAAAGGTTCTGATATAGCACTGGTTGATACCGCCGGTCGTCTGCATAACAAGAAATCATTAATGGAAGAGCTTGGAAAAATTAAACGGGTAATGGGTAAAGTTGTTGACGGTGCTCCCCATGAGATTTTATTGGTTCTGGATGCCTCTACCGGGCAAAATGCAATGCAGCAAGCAAAAGCCTTTACTGAGGTTGTAGATGTTACCGGACTTATACTTACAAAGCTGGACGGCACTGCCAAAGGCGGGATCGTTATAGGTGTTTCAAACGAATTGAACGTACCCGTAAAGTACATTGGTGTTGGTGAACAAATTGAAGATTTACAAGTGTTTGATCGTGTAGACTTTGTTAATGCATTATTTGGATTGAGCTAATCCCCTTTACTAATTGAGTTTGGTTCATTAACATATCAGATCAATAATGATTAGGTATAATGAAAAAAGCTCAAAACACAATTTTTTGCTCAGCCTTTAAAAGCAGACATATCACCCTGTTTTTCTGTTCTTTCCTACTGTATTTCTCTCATGCTGATTTCGTCAACGCACAAACATCTGATAATCTAAAAGACCAATTTGATGAAGCGGTGAGGTTATATCAGTTTGGAGAGCTACAATCTTCACGTCAACTCTTCAACGAATTTACTGATGATATTTGTGATAATCGGCAGCTTATTAACGAGTGTGTTGAATCGCAGCTCTATCTTTCAGCATTCCACAGAATAGATCGGGACTTTGAAGAAGCGGAATCCTACATTGATATAGCTTCTGATATTGTTTTGAATGAATGGGGCCCTGATCACCGAACCTTCGTTGATGTGTATATACAATACGCGTATTTGTATGAAGACAAATCTGAACTTGATAAGGCTTTAGAATGGAGCCGGCGAGCTGCTGAGCTTGCAACTGAACACCGGGAATTTAGAATATCAGCTTCTCAGGCATTTACCAGCAGAGGTTATATAGAGGATTCGAGAGGGAACTACCAGAACGCAATAAACTACTACCTGACAGCCCTGGATATACTTTCAGAAGAAGAAGAAAGTTTTGAACTGCATCGGGCGCTTTCAATTACTCATAATAATACCGGAATTACTTACCGCAAACTCGGTATGTATGATGATGCAATGAGTCACTATCAAATGGCGTTGGATTCAGCAATTAAAGCCTATGGTGAATCACATGCTGAAATAGCTATCATTTATAACGGAATTGGAACCTTCTATTATTCAATTGGTGATTTGGGTACAGCCAGTGAATATTTCAGGCAGTCAGCAGCAACATTCAGAGAGGCTCAGGGAGAAAACTCAAATAGGCTGGCTATTCTATACAATAATCTAGGTCTGATTCATATCCAAATGGATGACTATGAAAATGCGCTTCAGTTTTTGGAAAGGGCTCAAAAAATAAAATTAAATCTTTATGGTGAAGAACATATAGAAACGGCTGTAGGTTATCATAACCTTGCGTCAAGTTATCTGAATAACGAGGAGTATGAAAAAGCCGAGAAGAACTATTTTCTGTCCCTTCAAATTCGTCAAAATATTTACGGCGAGAGCCATCCAAACTTAATACTCCCCTATGTAAATATCGCCAATTTGTATATACAAATTGAAAGGTATGCGGATGCCAGGGAAGTTTTGAGTAAAGCTTTGGAAATAGGCATGGAGAGATTAGGGGAATCGCATCCTGACGTTCTTGGAATTTATTCTCAGCTAGGTGAAATACATAAAGAAGAGGGCCGGTTGAGGGAAGCGGGTGAATTTTATCGTAAGACTACCTCAATATTGATTGGAGAAACATACAAACCTATGTTAACAGAGGTTGATTTGGATAATGTAAATTACCCTCTTCGATTGGTAGAGACTACTAAACAACTAGGTGAACTTAATTTAGAACTATTCGATGAGACGGGAGACACAGAGAATCTTTATGAATCTCTTCGATTATTTGATGTAGCTGTTACCGCAATAGATTTTTTGCAAACACAATATCAGAGTGAAGCATCAAAACTGAGTTTGATTGAGAATCACTATTCAATTTTCTCTGCGGCCATAGATGTGTACCACATACTTTATCAGCAAACAGGTGAGCTTGTATGGCTTGAAGAGATGATTGATTTTGCGGAGAAAGGCCGTTCAAGAGTTGCACTCGATCTGCTTCAGAGTGTTAAAGCCAGAAGCTTTGGAGGTGTACCCGAAGATGTAATAGCTGAAGAGAGAAGACTAAATCAAATAGTAACGGATAATTTTCAAAATTTACACTTAGAACAAGAAAATGGATTGGATGCGGACGAAGCTAAAATACAGGAATACCGCGACTCTCTCTTTTATGCCCGTCGAAATCTAATTGAGTTTACTGAAAAACTAGAGGAGAATTATCCTGATTATTTTTCCCTGAAATACGATCGCAAGACAGCCTCACTCACAGACATTCAACTAATGTTACAACGGGATGAGACGGCATTGTATTATATTTTTGGAAGAGATCATATTTATGGGTTGGCCATAGAAAATGATAGAATTTCCGTGGAGAAAACAGCTTCCAATGAATATGTAAATAGTGAAGTGATTAAGCTAAAAGAAGCAGTTATCACCAGAGATGATACTACCTATAAACAGACAGCCTACAAACTTTACGAAGCGTTAATTGACCCGCTGCTTCCTAATATTAACGGTTCTTCTCTACTCATTTTCCCTGATCAATCCTTACACTATTTACCGTTTGAAATGTTAATCGAACAGGAGGCATCTGAAAAACCCTATCATAAGTTGGCCTATTTAATAAATCAGTTTGAAATTCAATACGCATCATCGGGTACTGTTTTTGAAGAGATGCAGCAACGCAAACCCGAAAGTCCGAATAACCTTCTAGCATATGCTCCCTTTAATAATTCGATGAACGTAGCGGTTGAAGATACAGAGACCAACACTAAACGTTTTTTGAATGGTTTAACCCCTCTGCCACTTACAGCTTATGAGACAAATCAGATTTCAAATATTTTCAAAAAAAACAGGTCGCTGCTAAATTTTTTAAATCCACAAAAAGTGACCGTTCTTCATAACGGTGAGGCTACAAAATCTCAATTTCAACAACAAAACTTAAGGAGCTACGGGTTTATCCATTTTGCAACACACGCATTTGTAAATGAAACCAATCCGGACTTGTCAGGGATAGTTCTACAGGGAGAAGGTGAAGACAATGGTATTTTGTACGTGAGTGATATCTACAATCTGCAGCTAAATGCAGATTTAGTTGTACTGGGTGCTTGCGAGACAGGCCTTGGGAATGTGCATAAGGGAGAGGGAATGATTGGATTTACCAGAGCCTTTAAATATGCAGGAGCTTCAAATCTGGTTGTTTCGATGTGGAGGGTTAGCGATCAGCCAACAGCTAAATTAATGATCAGTTTTTATGAGAAGATCCAAGAGGGTTTATCGTACGGCGAATCTTTACAATATGCCAAACAGCAGCTTATTGAAAATCCTGAAACTGCACATCCAATTCACTGGGCAGCATTTGTACTGAACGGTAGATAAAAAAGGCCTTTCAAAAATATGAAGTTTCTAAAAGGCCTTACTTATTATCTCAAAAACTTTACTATCGGGATTGCAGTCGGGTAATTTCTATGAACTGCTGATTATCAACGACGGGCCTGCCATCGTAATTGGCCACTTTTATCGTTGAAGTGTAGATCAGCTGACTAACTCTGGATAGTTTTTCAAAATCAATCTTATCAACCGTATCGGAAGGTCTGTGATAGTCTTCATGTACTCCGGTAAAGAAGAAGACAAAGGGCACACCGAGACGACCAAAATTCCAATGATCACTTCTGCGATAAAACTGATTTGAATCCTGAAGGTCGTTGTATTTTCGATCAAGCCTTAAATTCACAGAATTGCTGTTGGCGGTTTGAACCAGACTGTCCAGTTCTGAAGAGATGATCTCACCGCCAATCAGGTACACATAATCTGTATCTCCTTTCTGGATATTTTCCGGATCACTACGTCCAATCATATCAGCATTAAAATTGGTAACTGTTTTTTCAATGGGTATAACCGGATGGTCGGAGTAGTACCTTGAACCAAGTAATCCATTTTCTTCACCGCTGACATGAAGGAAAAGGACGCTCCGTTTGGTTTGATATCCCTGGCTTTTGGCCTCATTGAGTGCATTGGCAATGGCCATCAGAGCAGTGGTGCCACTGCCGTTATCGTCGGCTCCATTATAGAGCCCGTCTCCGGAATCATCAGGTGCACCAATTCCTACGTGATCGTAGTGGGCCATCAGTACAACAGCTTCATCTTTCAGGTCAGGGTCAGCCCCTTCGAAGTATGCAATAACATTCTCCGCATTCATGTACCCCGGACCGTCATGAGGCGTATACTCCAGGTAAAAATCAGTTTTCTGAGGGGTAAACTCTGTGATATCTCGAACCAGGTTTTCTTTTTTTTCATCCAGCTCATCTGAGGAGACAAGACCCAGATAAGCGGCAGCCAAGTTCGGGCTAATTTGGAGAAATCCTTTTGGAAACCCCGGCTGCCCGTTCTCTTCGAGATATGCAAGGCTGATATTCGATGGCTGGCTCATTAATTCTGAGCTCATTTCAGCAACTTCTTGAAATTCACTTTGGGAGTAATCGGATACTAAGAGAATTCCTGCTGCGTCCATCTCAACAAGAATGTTGCGTACTCGGCTGTTGCTGGTAATATTGGGGTTAATCAGTGTATCTCCATCAACTACATACGGAATGTCTTCAAAAACCATGACCCAGTTACCCTGAATGTCCTCACTTGATAAATGCTGGACTCCCCTTTCGCTGTCGTTAACTCCGAATCCCGCAAAAACAACATCGCCCTTCTGAGGAACGCTGCCTCCAAACATTCGGATAAAATCTCCCGTTGCTTCAGGGGATTCAACATTGTGGCTATGTTTTAAAGTATCTGAGCCATCTATATGAAATGTTTCATATACAAGACTGTCTGTGTATTCAGCATTCAGGCGATAACTTTGAAAATAAGTATCATCGTCACCCATCGGTGTAAATCCAAGATCCGAATAAAAGTCTGCAATATAGTTGGCGGCAACTTCTATTTTATCTGATCCGGTAGCCCGCCCTTCAAGCGAGTCGTGCGCAATTACCTCTAAATGTTGTTGTAAAAATTGTGGTGTAATTTGAGTTCGAAACTCAACCAGGCTTTCCGTGGAAGTAACTTCTTGCAGTGAATTTTGTGTTGCACAGCCTGTAACAAACAGTAAAAGTGGTAGCAGTATTTTTTTCATGAGAATTCAGACTTAAATGTTGTTTTCGGATCTCCAATTATTTCATCAACCGGTTTGAGATCGATATGAAAGTTTGTGGGATCATCCTCTTCAATGAACAGGTTGATCTGTTGCTCTTTTAGCATTTCAAGTACAGCCAGGAACGTTACTACTATAGCTGTTCTTGTTTTTAATTCCATACAGAAATCATAGAAGGATGTTCTTCCTTTATCTTGCAGCCGGGTTAAAACATATTCGGCTTGCTGCTCAACCGTCATTTGAACTTTCTCTACCTTATGATAGACATTTTGTCTCTTGATGTCGGCTAATACTTTTCTGAACGCTGCCATGAGATCAAAAAGAGTAACATCTTTCAGAGCTTCACCAGTAGCCTGTTTTTCAACTTCATCTTCCTCCAGGTAGCCGCGGAAGTATTTCTTTTGAGTCTCTTCATCTATAACGGTTAGCTTTTCCGCCATCTCTTTGTAGCGTTTATACTCAAGCAGTTTTTGAACCAGCTCATACCTGGGATCATCTTCGTCGAGCTCTTCATCGTCGTCAGGGTCTCGCGGCAGCATCATCTTTGCCTTGATAGACATCAGCATACTGGCCATATAGATAAACTCACTGGCTACATCGAGGTCCAGCTCCTCCATCAATCGAATATAATCTAGAAACTCATGCGTAATGTGATAGATAGGTATATCGTAGATATTAAGCTCATCTCTTCTGATGAAGAAGAGTAGCAAATCCAGGGGACCTTCGAAATTTTTTAGCTGAACTCTGTACATAGGCAAATAGGTTGGCTTAATTTCGCAATTTCTGAATACAAATAGAAATCCTGAAGGTTAGATTCAGTGATCCGGATTGGGAAAAGAATCTTTACTTTTATGAATGGCAAGCCAAGAAACTTGCTTAAGTTTGATTTATCTATCTTTTTAGTTAAAATAAAGCATATTGCATATACAAATAGAAGATCATGCACTCAGAAGCCAATACGTTCAGCCGTTCCGTCTCCAAACATTTCGACTCCTATTTCAAGGATTTCGGTTTAGCCACATCTTATGTTGAGGTTCTGATTTATATCAAAAAAGAGGGACCGGCTCTTCAAAAAGAGATAGCTGATCATCTAAACCTGGACCCTTCAACGATAACCCGGTTTTTAAAAAAGCTTCAGAAGGAAAGTTGGGTTGAAAAAGAGAAAGTAGAGGGAAGAACTAAAATTGCGCTGAGCTCAAAAAGAGCAGATGAGGTCAAAGCACTTCAGAAATTATATCGAGAAGCTGAAGATGCGTTGTCAGAAATATTGGGGGAGAAATATGTGGAAACAACACAGAAACTACTCAGTCATGGAAACTCTCTGTTAGAAGAATCAGATAAGGAGTAGAAATACAGCTGATTAAACCTCGTCTTTTAGTTGACTCAAAAACTTCTTCATAAAATTGATCCGATCAAAAGCGATCTTTTTCGCACTATCTGTATTTAAAAGTTCAGGAAGCTTGAAGAGTTTTTCATAAAAATGATCAATTGTGAAAACAGAATCATCAGGCTCCCGGTTTTCACAAAATGGATCCTCAGGTTGGTAAAGCGGCCGATCCAGTTTCCCCCCAACCATCAGGCAACGTGCTACTCCAATCGCACCCAGTGCATCCAGCCGGTCGGCGTCTTGCACAATTTTAGCTTCTAATGTTGTGGGTTCAATACCAGCCGAAAAACTGTGGGCCTCAATTGCATGTACAACATGTTTAATTTCAGACTTCGGAAAATCAATGCTATTTAGAAATGTTGCTGCTTTTTCTCCGGCCAGGATTGAAGATTTTGAACGGTCGGGGTGATTCTTTGGAAGTGTGATACAGTCGTGTAACCATGCGGCGGCTGTAACTATCTCTAAGTCTCCGCCCTCTTCTTCACAAATAGTTTGTGCTGATTTAACGACACGCTGAATGTGTGCCAGATCGTGAGCAGAATCAAAACTACACTTATTAAGAAGAAAGTTTTTGTAGAGAGTCTCTTCAGACATGAATTTCGTTTTCAAGAATTTGTTTTGGTATGGGTATCTCAATGGTGATTTTTGTTCCCTCATCTAATTTTGAATCAATCCAGAAATGCCCGCCAAACTTTTGAGTGATGTGATAAGCTTTAGTCAGACCAAATCCACCGCCCATAGTTCTAACCTTGTCTTTTACGTTGGATGCACGGTAACCAAATTCAATTATTTTTGAAATCTCTTCTTCCGGTATACCATATCCGCTATCTTGAACTACAAATTTAAACATTTCGTCTTTTTGTGTAATTCCTATGTTAATATTGCCACCGGGAAGAGTGTATTTTCTGGCATTTGAAACCAGATCGCGAATTATGTCTTTGAGTAGTAGCGGCAGGTGGATGGTATCTTTATAGTCGCTATTTATTTCAAACTGAACGAGATAGTCTTTTTCTTCCTGTTCAGCAATGTTGTATATAATCCGATATCTACCACGACTGTTTTTCTCCAGTGTGTAGAAGAATTTCTGAAACTCCTTTTTAAAGTCATGGATTAGAAATGATTCCCAGCGATTGGGGTGATTCCACCGGTGAAAAATCTCTTCGAGCCTATCGTCAAACACTTTAAAGATATCATTAAAAATGGAGTGAAATTCAGAAACAGAAGACCCGTCGTTTAACTCAGACTGTAATTCATCAAGTTTTCCAATTACTCCCAAAATTTCTTTTTGAAACGCAGTTATCGTTTCTTCATTAAATATACTCTGATCTTTTTCTCTAGCTGCATCAGCCAGCTTAAGAGTTTGATCGATTAATGGAGAAATTAAATCAGGATGATCAGTCTCAAACTGAATGAGATGAAGCTGACTGCTTATTACGGATAAAATATTGATCACAGAGTGCATTTCCAGCTCATTGAGCTGGTTATCCGTGACGTTTAGATCTTTTTTGATCTCCAACTGTACTCCTGTTTATGATATTTGATACAGGTATAGAATTTATTTGATCGAAGTTACAGTTTTAATGACTATTTAATATCATCAAACAATTACAAAAATTTTCAGCTGAATGAACTTCAGCTTTTTTAAACGCGTTCTAAGTAGATCGAGAATTTATACTTTATCAATAACTGCATCGACCTATGAGGGTAGACGTCCGATAAAATTAAGTGAGGGTTATTCGGTAGTGAATAATGCCAGTTTTGCTATTTCCTTGCAAAACTTTTTGAGACTTTGACCTTTCTAACTTGATAATTAGACTGGTTTAACTGTCAATATGATTAACGGGGTTAAATGAGTACCTTGACTGAGTTAATTGGATAAAATTATCCATAATATGAAATAATGACTCAAGTAACAAGTGTTCTCAAAAAGCTCTCTCAAATAGAAAGTCTTCTTAACAATCAACATTCGGGAAATGGAATAAATACTCAGATTAAATCACTCGTTGACGATATCCGAGGTACAATTACTCCATCTGTTTCAAGTCCCGATCAGAATTTATACAGACTCATCTTTGAAAAAGCTCCAATTGGTATAGTTCACTTTGATGAAGATGGGATAGTTACAGCTTGTAACTCAAATTTTGTCAAAATATTGGACTCTTCAAGAGAGAAGTTGATTGGGTTCCCAATGAAAAAGCTGCCCAATAAAGAGCTGGTTTCCAATATGATTAAAGCTCTTAAAGGCGAAGAGGGGGTTTACGAAGGTAGATATAAAACGATTACTTCTGATAAAACGGTGTATATCAGGGCTACGTTTAACCAGATTGATCCGTCCGGTGGAATTGCTATTGTGGAAGATACGACTGAGCGGTACTTAGCAGGGCAAAAAATAAAGGAGAGTGAGCATAGATTTCGGAGTATCTTCGAAAACAAACACAGTGTGATGTTGATTATTGATCCTGAAAATGGCCAAATAGTAGATGCAAATCCAGCTGCTATAAACTTTTATGGCTGGGAACTGGGTGAGATTAAGAAAAAGAAAATTAGTGAGATTAATACTCTCTCGAAAGAACAGGTAGAAAGAGAGATGGAGAGAGCAAAAACAAATAAATCTCATTTGTTCCATTTTAAGCACAGGCTTTCGGATGGTACCATAAAAGATGTAGAAGTTTTTAGCGGTACAATACGGATAGACGAGCAAATATTACTTTTTTCTGTAATTACTGATGTCAGTGACCGTATTAAAAAGGATAAAGATCTACTGAAATTCAAACTTGGGATAGAACGTTCTTCTAATGTCGTTTTTATTACAAATACGGATGGGTCAATTGGGTATGTAAACAAGGCATTTACAGATCTATATG
>NZ_JAWLDW010000047.1:3185-19449 GCF_041686455.1 Rhodohalobacter sp. | reverse complement strand
ACCGTTTCAGAAGACCAATGGAGAGAGTTTCGGAAAGCACTGGACAATGCAAATGTCTGGTCATGGAAAGAGTATTACGATTCGGATATCCTGGATGGTACTCAATGGGAACTGACTATCAAGTATAGGGATGCTTTTGTGAGTTCAGGCGGAAGCAACAATTATCCGCCCGAAGAGGAATTTAAACAGTTTGAGGCCGCCGTGAGGCAACTGCTCGGCGGTAAAGAATTTCAATAAGAATATGGACCTGAATCAAGACATACTTTATGTTCTCGTGGTGCTGGGTATTTTGGTGGGGGCTCTACAGTGTTTCTATGGCTACCGTATCTTTAAGTTCATCCTCGGGCTTTTTGGATTCCTATTGGGTGGTGTACTGGCTGCAGCGATTGGTCTTAATTTTACGCAAGAAGTAGTCGTAGTCTTTCTTTTTGGTTTGGTGGGAGGGTTTATTGGTGCAGCTCTAATGACGGCGTTATACTTCGTTGGTGTCTTCGTCATCGGGTCATTCCTCGGTGGTATTTTAGGAGTGGTACTTTACGCAGTTGCCGAAAGCAATCCGGATCCCGTGGCCTTACTGATACTTGCAGTAATTGCCGGAGTTATAGCTTTGGTCTTCCAAAAGTTCATGATTATTGTTTCTACGGGATTTGGGGGTTCATGGATGGTAGTTATTGGAGTTGCCTTTTTCGCCACACAGGCAATTAATTTTAGTAATCTGAATCAAATATTCAGGCCGGATGGAAGCCACTTGTACGCTATCATATTGTGTTGGCTTGCGCTTGGAATTGTTGGTGTCATGGTTCAATACCGCTCATCGCCAACTAATGTCCCCCAATCCCCAGGATGAATCCGAAAGTGAAATTCACGCTGCATATTCCCGATCAAATAAACGGTGATATTTCTAAAATAGATGGTAAATCATTGGATAGCAGTGAACTATATATTGTATTAATCTTTATTCTCTATTTAATTGGTGTTCTTTTTAAAAAAGTTTTCTTACCAAAAATCAAGGGGGTGATAGGAGAATATAGTGTTGCAAGAAAGTTGAGAAGGCTTAATAAGAATGATTATATCGTTTATAACGACATTTACTTAAAGAATAAGGGAAGAAGTAAACAAATAGACCATTTAATCCTTTCTGTTTATGGAATATTTGTAATTGAAACAAAAAACTACAAGGGATGGATATTTGGAAATGAGAGCTCCAAATATTGGACTCAAACGCTTTATAAGAATAAATACAAAATTTTCAATCCAGTTATACAAAGCTGGTCTCACATTAATTTTCTCAAACAGATATCGTCAGAGTTTACGGATCTGAGATACTTTCCAATTGTTGTTTTTGCAGGAGCTGGAAAACTTAAAAAAATAAAATCATCTGTCCCGGTCATTTACAAACGAAAATTGTTAAGAACAATCAGGAGAAATAAGGAAATTCATATAACGCATAGTCAACTGAAAAAAATTGACCACCTTATTGAACAGGTAATTGTCGAGAAAAAAGATTTCAAAAAAAAGCACAGGAAGTTTGTTAAGAGGATTTCCAAACGAGACAAAAAAAGATCAGTTCCAAGATATTGTCCCAAATGTGGTGGGAAGCTTACGTTAAAAAGTGGCAAATACGGGGAATTTTATGGCTGTTCTAATTTCCCGGAATGCAGTTACACTAAGAATAAGTAGTGTTGTTAAAGTTCATTCTAAATATGTATTGACCAAAGTGAGACACGTTTCATATTCAAAGCTAAATATATATTAATTAAATATTTATAGCCTCATATACTCAGCGTTTTATCGCGACTGTGGCCGATCTGTTCCGTTTTTTGATCATGCTTACTCTATAAACCGCCCGGCTCTCGCAGGTCGAATGATTTGGATAAAGACTTTTAAGCCTGTTGTTTACAAAGAGAACAGGCAGTTCGCTGAGTTCCGCAAAAAAAACAAAGCGAATTGAAATTGAGTCCTCTCGGGAGTTGAACTATCACTTCCGTCAATTCGTTAATAAATATAACTGATTGAGATTAAATTACTTATATCTTGGCGAAGAGGGATTGTGTGTTTGTAAGTATTTGATAGAATGTTTTTCCTTTCTATCGCCTTTCATTAGGTTTACATATTGATCAATATATAAACGTAACCGATTGAAAATCCACGGTTAGACAAAGTTGGTTGAAGCTTGGCCGGTTGTGAAAGCTGTTACCATGTTTTTGTCACTGCAGAATGTTTTCTGTAGAAACGTTTACCCGTCTTGATCTCAATCCCGGGCACAGTACCCACCGGATCACTGAAATTTCATGAAATTTTAACTTTGAATAAATCATCATAAATGGCAGAGATTACAGTTACAAATCTTTATAAAATTTTTGGTAAAAATCCTCAAAAGGCTCTTCCTCTCATAGAAGAGGGAAAGTCGAAAGATGAAATCCTTGAAGAGACTGGAAATACGATTGGTGTAAATAACGCCAGTTTTGAAGTGAAGGAGAAGGAGATGTTCGTCATTATGGGACTTTCCGGAAGTGGAAAGTCTACAGTGCTCCGCTGCCTGAACCGCCTGATCGAACCCACCAAAGGCACTATCATGATTGGAGACGAAGATGTTACGAAAGTCAGCAAGGAACGCTTACTGGAAATGCGGCGTAAAAAAATGTCGATGGTATTCCAGAATTTCGGGCTGTTTCCGCATCGAACAGTGGCAAACAATGTAGAGTATGGGTTGGAGATTGGTGGAATGCCCAAAGAAGAACGAAGAGAGAAAGCGTATGTAGCGCTGGAGAAAGTTGGCTTGAAGGGTTACGAGGAACAAAAGCCGAGCGAACTCAGCGGCGGGATGCAGCAACGTGTTGGACTGGCCAGGGCACTGGCTAATGAACCGGAAATACTGCTCATGGATGAGGCTTTCAGTGCTTTAGATCCACTTATACGTGCTGATATGCAGGATGAACTGCTTGAACTTCAGGCTGAAGTCAATAAAACGGTCGTCTTTATTACTCACGACTTGGATGAGGCTCTGAAAATCGGCGATCGAATTGCCATCATGAAGGATGGTTACGTGGTACAGGTGGGAACTCCGGAAGAAATTTTAACAAATCCTGCCAGCGATTATGTAAAAGCATTTGTGCAAAATGTAGATCGAACTAAGATTATTACAGCAAATGCCATCATGCGGAAAGCGCCAACGGTTCAAGCCACCAAAGACGGCCCTTCAGTTGCAATACGTAAAATGGAGAAAACCGGAGTTTCAACTACCTATGTGGTTGACGAGAAAAGGCATTTGAAAGGAATTGTGACCATTGATGACGCCGTGGAGTTAAAAGATAAGGAGGGCAAAAATCTGTCGGATATTATCAATACTGAAATTGAAGTGGCAGGACCTGATACACCGATAAACGCCTTGTTGACCAAATCGCTTCAATCTAAATACCCGATAGCTGTAGTAAACGAAGAAGGAAAATTTCTGGGCATTGTGGACAGAGCCACAATTCTTGCTGAACTGAATGAAAACGGATCTGCCCAATCAGAGGAAAATGAGAACAAATATCAATTGAGCAAATAAAAGACTATGTTTGATTTACCTGTCGGAGATTTTTTTGAATTCTTAATTAACTGGCTGACGGACAACCTGGGTGGTTTTTTTGACCTGATTACCATTACCGTCAAGGCTTTTTTAGTAGGAATTGAGAATGTACTTTTGTTCCCGCATCCAATTATTATGACAGCCATTCTGGCCGGCATTGCCTGGTATGTTTCGGGTAAGGGAGTTGGAATATTTACCATTTTGGGGCTGATCGTTATAGAGGGAATGAATATGTGGGACGGCACCATGGAGACCCTAGCCTTGATCATTACGGCCGTTTTCATTGCATTGCTAATTGGTATTCCAACCGGAATATGGGCCTCGAAAAGTAAATCCGTTGAAAATGTGGTCAGGCCGGTCCTGGATTTCATGCAGACCATGCCGGCTTTTGTCTATTTAATTCCTGCGGTGCTGTTTTTTGGATTGGGAGAGGTTCCGGGGATCATTGCAACCCTGATTTTTGCCATGCCGCCTGCGGTACGGCTCACCAATCTTGGAATCAGGCAGGTTCCGGAGGAGGTCAAAGAGGCAGCGCTTGCATTTGGGTCCGATTCAAAACAGATGCTATATAAAGTGGAATTACCGGTAGCACTGCCCACAATACTCGCAGGGGTAAATCAAACCATTATGCTGGCACTTTCGATGGTGGTTATTGCAGCCTTGATTGGTGCCGGCGGTTTAGGTCAGCCGGTGGTAACAGGGCTTCAGCAGCTTGATATCGGTCTCGGTTTTGAAGGCGGATTGGCCATCGTTATTCTGGCAGTCTATCTGGATAGGGTGACTCAATCACTGGGCGCAGCAACACAGTAAAGAATTTTGATAAAAAGTTTTTACCAACACCAACAGAACAAGAACACTAAGCAAACAGATAAAATCATGTTAACCAACAATATAATATTGAATATGTTATCGAAGCTGGGAGTTTTTGTCCTGGCGATAGGGCTTATCACAGGATGTGCCCAACAGCAAAATGAAAAATCAGCGGATCTCGTCTATGTAAACTGGGCGGAAGGGATTGCTTATACCAATCTTGCCAAAGTGGTTCTGGAAGATAAGATGGGTTATGAAGTTGAGATTACTTCAGCTGATGTTGGCCCGGCTTACACCGCCATTGCACAGGGCGACGCGGACGCATTTATGGAAACCTGGCTGCCTGTTCTTCATGCCGATTATTACGATCAGTTTGAAGATGACATTGTTGACCTTGGCGTAGTATATGACGGTACACAAAGTGGTCTCGTCGTTCCCGAATACGTTGAAATTGACAGTATATCACAACTGAACAGCGTTCGGGACGAATTTGATGGAGAAATTACCGGAATTGACGCGGGTGCCGGAGTCATGAAAACAACCCAGAATGTGATCGAAGAGTATGATCTGGACTATGAGCTCGTTCAGTCCAGCGGTCCGGCCATGACATCTGCTTTGCAGCGCGCTTATGAAGATGAAGAGTGGATTGTAGTTACCGGCTGGAAGCCACATTGGAAATTCGGTCGTTTTGACCTGAAATTCCTGGAACAGGATGAAGACAAGGAATTATGGGGAACCGGACAGATTCATATAATGGGTCGACAAAACTTGTCAATGGAAAAGCCGGAATTGGCTAATTTCCTTTCCAATATGGAACTGACTGATCCTGAGCTGGCTGATCTGATGGTTGCGATAAATGAATCGGATGAGGATAATGAGGTCGTTGCCAGGCAGTGGATGGAGGATAACGAAGACGTGATTATGGACTGGGTACCTGCAGACGCGCAACAAACAGAAATGTAATTTCGGACTTTTCAATTTTTTCAATGATGAGGGAAATGCGTTAACGCGTGTTTCCCTTTTTTTATCCCCCTTCGAATGGGGATTTAGGGGGATGAACACCCCTCTACATTTCGTTTCACGTGTCGCTAACGCTCGGAGCTCATTGTTAGGGGAGACTTCTATATTGGTTTAAATAAGATTATTAAACGGACTGAGGTTAATGGGATAAAAAACTGGTTTTATATTGTAACTCAGATTTTTTTTAAAAAGAGTGGAAGAAGCAATCACCGTCCGGGAGTTTTTGTTTACTTTTGGCGGCCCAAAAGTAATAGGGAAAACATGAGTATCTCGATATTCATTGAAACATTTTTAATAATATCAAGATTGTATGAGTAATGTCTGTCTTTCGTAAGGGGGGACACTCAATAAGAACATTCTTTACTAGGTATCACTGAAGTTTCAGAATAGAACGAAGGCTGAGGAACTCCGGCAATCCTTCAGCAGATTTGAGGTAGAGTCAGTTGTCCCCAAAAAAATCTATCAGTGAACTCTTATATGCAGAGAATGTTGGCAAATCATTGTGATTACCGTTTTCTATTCTTACCAAAGATTTTTCACGGGAAGGTGATTTTTCATGAAGCTCCTCTGCCATTCTAAAAGGAGTGATTTCGTCCTGTTCACCCCCGATGATTAAAAGAGGTTCTTTAATTCGCTTTACGGGTTCAATATTGTTTTGGGCTTTAATCGAATCCTCGATATCAAAACGAACGAATGGGCGTAATAAGGCTGGAACCAATCGTTTTGTCCAGCTGTCAACATCTGTGATCGGACTCTCCAGAATGTAGCCTGCAACATCTACACTATCGGCAATGTAGGTGGCCAGAAATGAACCCATTGAGTGACCATGAACGTAAATGGGTCCCGGTTCTACCGGGAGGTTGTTTTTAGCCAGTTGATAGGCTGCCTTCGCATCTGTCTTTACACCGTCCACGGTTGGCTCTCCGGTGCTGCGTCCATATCCACGATAGTCGATCATCAGAAGATGGACGGGCAGATCCGCGTATGCATTAATGAGCGGTCGCGATTTCATCATTAAAAATCCATTTCCGCCATAGTAAATAATGGTCTTATTGGCACCCTCACGCTCCAAAAACCAGGCATCAAGTGTTTCGTTGTCCTCCGTTTCAATTTTCAGGTCATGAAGAGTGTAGCTGTGAATTGGGAACTGATCAGCAGAAATGGTGACGTGAGGGTCAAAAGCATCTGATTCAGATATCTCAATAGTGGTGCAACCACCGATCATTAGAAATAAAACCAAAACTAAAATTTTGTTTTTCATATGCAGTAAAACAGAAGTTTGAGGGGTGTCATTCAATTTCTGATTATGATATGCAAATATACTTTGGAGAGAGACGTGGCATAGCATGGTTTGGTATGGATTACGCCCTTTCAGGGCTTTTATTTACGGGAGATGCACCTGACATAGTGCGCTGCACTATGCTTTTGACTTTGCCTCTTTGGGGCAAGCAAGTTCATTCATGTAAAAGTCAAATATTTCACCATTGTTATGTACAGCCTGCACAGATTGACCGGGGTGCCAAATTAGGGTAGTATTTTCATTTACTGCACAAACCTATAAGGGCCTATTTCGAATCTATCTGCCAAGCATTAAAAATTTTTAATGGTAATGAAATTCGATATATTTATTGAGCATTAAAATAACATATTTCGGTCATGAAAAAGAATAGCTCTAAAGGTTCAGTTATAATAGTAGAAGATGATATGCTGCTATTATTGGTTGAATCCAGAATTATAGAAAAGCTGGGTTATACGGTGATTGGCAAGGCTCAGTCAGGTGAAAAGGCTATCGAATTGGTGAGGCAGCTAAAGCCCGATATAATCGTGATGGATATGTCTCTGAAAGGGGAAATGAACGGATTAGATGCAAGTGAAGAGATTCGGCGGTTCAGTGAGACACCGATTATTTTTCTATCAGGCAGCGCCGAAAGTGATTTGATTAAAAACGCTAAGAAGTTAGGCAATGCGGACTATCTTGTTAAGCCGATCAAAGCGGATGATATGTTAAATCCGTTGAAAAAAGCCATGAAAAAAAATGGTGCTAAATCCGGTAAGGTTTTTAGTCAGGCAAGTTAATTGATATGTACGTGCTTAGTGGTCTGTCATCAGGAGATGTCTCGACTACGTACCGACAAAAAGCGTCGGAACTCTGCTCGACATGACAATCGCACAAACAATTACAATAAAGACAGGGATGTGCAGCCGACGGCTGCACATCCCTGTCTTTTGTTCTACGCACGTTCTTGTCATGTCGAGCAGAGTGCAGGTGAACGGAGTGAGCCGAAATGACGTCGAGACATCTCCAGATTATAAAACCACAATTTATCAGGTGGCATATTGATTAGCTCTCCGGGTGGTTTGGGAAAGTGTCACCCCTCCTTGGTAATAAGGTAATATTCATCAAATGAATGAAAAAACCTTTGCCACCCGCCCTCTTAATTTCGTTTCACGTATCACTTTTGCTTAATGTCCCTTATTAGGGGAGAATTTGTCATCAGTTTCTTTATCCCGAACTCACGTTAATTAAAACTTTCCCTACCTGCTTACCTCGTAAAATTTGTTTAATCTCTTCCGGTAGTTTTTTGAGATCTGTCTCTCTATGCAATTTGTGCAAAAATTTGGGCTTCCACTCGTTGGCAAGAAGTTTCCAGATTCTCACCCTGTCGGCCATTAAGGCAATTCCTGAATCAACTCCCATCAGAGATACACCGCGAAGAATAAAAGGCAAAACATTCGTGCGCAGCTCGTGACCCAGTACATTTCCACAGCAGGCAACGACTCCATTGTGATCAGTTTGACGAATGACTGCATCGAGAATCTCTCCGCCAACGGTATCAAAAGCCGCAATCCACCTGCCCGACAAAAGCGGTTTATCAGGTATGTTTGTGATTTCATCACGGTGTATGACCTCAGCTGCTCCAAGTGATGTTAAAAAATCGGTTTGGTCCATTTTGCCCGTTGCCGCTATCACCTGATAGCCAAGCTGACTCAATAAACCAACCGCAAAAGATCCCACGGCTCCGGTTGCCCCGGTAACTAATACGCTGCCGTCTATAGCCCCAATTTGTTGTTTTATGATTTTTTCTGCACCGATAGCGGCTGTTAACCCGGAAGTGCCTATCATCATACTCTCTTTTTTACTTAAACCTGCGGGAAGAGGTACGATCCAGTCACCGGGTACGGATATATACTGACCGAAACCGCCCGGCGTATTCATTCCAAGATCATAGCTGGTTACGATTACGTCGTCACCGGTTTTAAAACGATCGTCACTGCTCTCCTCTACAACACCTGCAGCATCAATTCCGGGAGTAAACGGGTACTGTTTTGTTACACCCTTATTTCCGGTAGCGGATAGGGCGTCTTTGTAGTTCAGGGATGAATAGTGAACTTTAACCAATACATCATGACCGGGGAGATCAGATATGGTTCTCTCTTTTACAGATTGGATATAAGTATCACCCGATTTTTCTGCAACCAACGCCTTAAAAGTCATTTGAGGATCTGAATTCATTATTTCAGAAGCTTTTTGAGCCATTTTAACTTGTCGGTGTCGATGGGCGGATATCGAAAATCCGGATCAGGCCAGATAGGTTTTTTCAGTACGGACTGGAGCCTGGTAAAGCAGTCAAAACTATACTTCCCGTGGTAGGCACCCATTCCGCTGTGCCCCACTCCGCCAAACGGCAGGTTAGGGTTGGTCAAATGACTAATGGTTTCATTGATGCAGCCGCCTCCAAATGGTACCTGTTCAATAATTTCTGATTCCACATCCTGACTTTCTGTAAAAAGATAAAGGGCCAGCGGGGAGTTCCGTTTTATTAATCTCTCCTTTGCCTCGTCAAGGTTTTTGTAAGTAAGTATCGGCAGCAGGGGTCCAAAAATTTCCTCCTCCATAATAACGGAGTCCCAATCGGCCTGAATCATGGTTGGTTCAATAAACCTTGTCTCTCTGTTCGTCGTCCCGCCATGGATGACCTCACTCTGTTCAATGAGATTTTCGAGACGTTCAAAGTGGTCATAATTGATAATTTGCGTATAATTTTCGCCGGTGATGTAGTCATTGTTGTAAAACTGTGAGAGAACCTGTTGGCTCACCTCCACAAACTTCTTTTTGACTGACTGATGAATCAATACAAAGTCGGGTGCCACACAAATTTGACCGGCATTCATTGTTTTACCCCACCAGATACGTTTGGATGCTATTTCGATATTGGCATCGGAGTGAACAATCGCCGGGCTTTTTCCGCCAAGTTCCAAGGTGACCGGAATCAACTGTTCTGCGGCAGCTTTCATTACAATTTTTCCAACACGGCTGCTTCCTGTGAAAAATATCTTGTCAAAAGGCTGAGATAAAAGTTCCTGGGTCTCATCCACGGCGCCTTCAACAACGGCTAAAATGGACGGAGAAAAATATTGTTCTACAAGATCTTTGATCAGAGCTGAGGTCTGTACCGCCAGTTCAGAAGGTTTCAGAATCGCATTATTGCCGGCTGAAAGTGCACCCACCAGAGGCTGGAATGTAAGGTGAACCGGATAATTCCATGCCCCTATGATTAAAACCGTACCGAGAGGCTTTTTATAAACTTTATTTCTGGATGGAAACGTAAAGATTGAGTTGCCCACCTGGTCGGGCTTCGCCCATTTATCAAGATTCTTTAGATGGTGATCGATTTCGTGGAGTATGGTGGCAATTTCTGATGTATAGGATTCAAAATAAGGTTTGCCAAAATCCTCACGGATGGCCGAGCATATTTCCTGTTCATTCTCCTGAAGTAACTTTTTTAGGGTATTCAAAGACTCTTTTCGCTTGCTCAGTGAACTGAAATCACCCTTTTGAAAAGATTTTTTTTGATGTTCTACCAGCTTCTGAATAGTCATGACTTTTTTGATTTGGGGGTTCTACCTTCAAATGATTCCATTGACTTATAGACACCCAGCAGATTTCCGGCTACCCAGTCAAATAGTTTATAAGGTAAAAGTGCTTTTATCAACGGAACCAGTTTTACCATAAAAGGTGCCTGAATGGTCCGTTTTCGGGCTGCAATTCCTTTAAGCATCAAGTCAACAATGTCATCAGTTTCTAAGAGTGGAACCAATAGTGGTGCTTTTACACCATCAAACATACCTGTTTTAATATAACTGGGAATGACGGCCGTAACACCCACTCCGGTTTCCAGCTTTTCCATCTCGAGCCTAAGGGATTCACTCCAGCCGATAACTGCCCACTTACTGGCCGCATACACGCTCATCCTAGGATTCCCGATATAGCCTGAGGCCGACGCCAGGTTCACGATTTGACCGGAACCACGCCCGATCATCTCATTTAAAAATGCACGTGTTACCCACATGCTTCCGGTCGTGTTAATTTGTATTGACTTTTCAATTTCAGAAAATGAGTGCTCATGAAACATTTTGCCAACTACAATACCGGCGCAGTTAATAATAATATCGGGGACCAGGTTTTCCTTGATGAAATGATCTGCCTCGAGTTGAATCAGATCCCTGTCTGTTATATCAATTCCAGTAACGTGAACTTCAGACCGGTCTTTGATTTCATTTTTGAACTGCTGAAGTTCTTCCGGATTCCGATCCCACAGAATGAGTTTTACATCAGCAATATCAGCAACTTTTTCGGCAAATCGTCTTCCAATGCCACTAGCTGCACCGGTGATGAGAATAGTTTTATGGTCGTAGAAATTTATCATAACAATCAAATCATACGAAAAAAGGGTGCAGTACAAAAATCAATTCAATGAATTGTTAAGTCACTGTTTAAAATCCTACATTTAACAACAAATAAAAGCAATGGATAGGTGGCATTTTAAAGTGAAATATTTCACAGTATGAGATTGGAGTCTTGAATAATTCTCCCCTAATAGGGGAGATGCAGAGGGGTGTTCATCCCCCCTAATTCCCCCTTCGAAGGGGGGATTCCTAAAATCATCACAAAAAGAAATACCCACTCTATCCCAAATAAACTATATATCACCATGAATCGGAATCTACTGTATTTAATCCCAATTATAATACTCTTAGCAATTTCCTGCAGTGAACCTCCCGTGGAGCAAGCAGCGGAATCCATTACGGCTGAATCTTTGATGAGCCATATAGAAGTACTCTCATCCGATGAATTTGAGGGCCGTGCCCCTGCAACACAGGGCGAAGATTTGACAGTGAACTATCTGGTTGAAACCATGGAGCAGATAGGAGTTGCTCCGGGAATGGATGATGGAACCTTTGTTCAGGAAATACCGCTTTTGGGGCAACAGGTAAAGGGTTCTGAAGCAACTATAAATTTTCGCAGGAACGGTCAGGTAGAAGAAGAACTGGGGTTCAGAACCGATTTTATGGCGTGGCCAAGCAATGAGGCTGAGCAGGTTGAGCTTCAGAATGCCGAGCTGCTCTATGTGGGCTATGGAATTCAAGCACCGGAATTTGATTGGGATGATTACAAGGGAGCCGATGTGGAAGGAAAGGTTTTGGTTTTCAAAAACAGTGATCCCTCAGGCGACCCGGAAATTTTTGACGGTGATTCCCGCCTCTACTACGGACGATGGAGCTATAAGTTTGAGAAAGCGGAAGAGATGGGGGCATTGGGCGCGATTATTATTCATACCACGCCAACAGCAGGCTATGGCTGGTCGGTGATCGAGAACAGCTGGGGCCGTGAACGTTTTGCCCTGAAGGAGGAGGGTGATTCCGGTTCAAAGCCTGAATTTAACGGATGGCTGACCGAAGAGCAGAGCCAGAACCTTTTTGATCTTGCCGGCATGGATTTGGAAGAGATGCTTGATGCTGCCGAAGAGCCTGATTTTGAGCCTGTGCCGATGGAAGGGGTATCACTGGATGTTGATTTAAGTGCAACCTACAGCGACATGTCGAGCCGGAACGTGCTGGGTCAGATAGAAGGAAGTGATGAGGATTTGAAAGATGAGTATGTGGTTTTTACCGCGCATTTCGATCATCTTGGGATTACAACTCCGGTGGATGGCGACTCTATCAACAACGGTGCGCTGGATAACGCGGCCGGTGTAAGTGCAGTTCTGGAGATGGCAAATGCGTATAAGCAACTCGAACCGGAGATGCGAAGAAGCGCGCTGTTTCTGTTTGTAGGTGCTGAAGAGATGGGACTTTTGGGATCGCTCTACTGGTCGCAAAATCCAACCATTCATCCCGGTAAAATTACCGCCAACATAAATATGGACGGTATGCAGGTCTACGGCGAAACGGAGGATATTGTTCTGATTGGCTACGATAGAAATACCATAACAGATGTAATAGAGCAATATGCAGAACGCGAAGGACGTGTTGTGAAACCGGATCCAAATCCGGAGCAAGGATTCTTCTACCGCTCGGATCACTTCTCTCTGGCACGAGTTGGGATACCGGCTATATTCCCGAATCCGGGCCGTGAGTATGTGAACAAGCCTGAAGATTTCATCGAAACAGTAGATAGCCTTACTGCAGAAAACTACCACTCTGTGGGTGATGAAATTAATGAGCATTGGGATTTAAGCGGGATGGAGAAAGATGTTCGCTTATTCTTTCGATCCGGCTTCCATATTCTAAACGCCGATGAGATGATGAGCTGGGAAGAGGGTGATGAGTTTCAGGCCATCCGGGAAGAGATGCTGATGCAGGCTCCCTGATTCTTTACAACCACTTCATGATTTCTGACTATTTTCACAGTCTGCTGTATAGCTTTGGATGGATAGAGCAGATTGCATCAAAAAAATAATCTATCGAGATGGCGAACATTTTAAAGATGATACCGGCTCTTTTTTTACTGATTATGCTTAGCGGTTTCACTCCGGATGCAGATAAACCGGCCTATTTAATCTATAATAAAAATGGAAACGTCGTTTCTTATCAGAGCCTGAAAGTACAGTCGGCCAATAGCGAACTGGTATTTTTTGGTGAACTGCACAACAACGCCATTGCTCATTGGCTGCAAATTGAGTTACTGCAGGATTTGGCATCAGATACAGCTCGATCAACAATGGTAGGAATGGAGATGTTTGAGGCAGATCAGCAGCTCCTGATAGACGAATATTTTGCAGGATTAATCAGTCAGTCCAGTTTTGAAAACGAGGCCAGGCTCTGGAATAACTACTCTACCGATTATAAACCGGTTCTTGAATTTGCAAAGGAGAACGATCTGAAACTGATAGCTACGAATATCCCGAGGCGTTATGCGTCTGCGGTCTATGGCGGCGGGCTTGAGGTGTTGGATGAACTGTCAGAGGAAGCAAAACAGTGGATGATGCCGCTTCCCGTTGAGGTAGACACGGATCTTCCGGGTTATCAGAACATGCTGGAAATGGCACAGGGACACGGCGGTATGAATATCGTTTATGCCCAGGCTGTTAAGGATGCCACGATGGCTCATTTTATTTTGACAAATCTTGAGGAAAATAGCCAAATCTTACATTTGAACGGTTCCTATCACTCCAACGACTATGAAGGAATTGTATGGTATGTGAAGAGAGACCGTCCTGAAGTTAGAGTTTTAACAATTAATACGATCGTAGTGGATGATATAAAAAGCGTGGATCACGAACAGCTGCAGGCAGCAGATTTAACAGTTGTTGTTCCATCTACGATGACAACCACTTACTAACCAGTGCATCTATGAGTTATTCAGAGTTTCCATATTCCAGGCCGAGGCGACTTCGCCGTTCCGGGAATGTGCGTCGAATGGTGGCTGAAAATCACCTTTCCGTTAACGATTTTATCGTGCCACTGTTTGTGATGGAGGGGAAAAATGAGAAGGTGGAGATTCCATCCATGCCGGATTATTACAGGTACACTCTCGATCTGCTTATTAAAGAGGTCGAAGAGATTCAGCAATTGGGAATTCCCGCGGTTCTTCTGTTTGCCAAGGTGCCGGATGAGAAGAAAGATAATGAAGGCTCGGAAGCACTTGATCCCAACGGGCTGATGCAGAAATCGGTTCGAACGATTAAGGAGCAGTTCCCTGACATGGTGGTTATGACCGACGTTGCAATGGACCCATATTCTAGTTATGGACATGACGGTGTTGTGGAAGAAGGTGAAATCCTGAACGATGAGAGCGTAGACATACTGGCAAAAATTGCGGTGAGTCATGCCGAGGCCGGTGCTGATTTTGTGGCTCCGTCGGACATGATGGATGGCCGAATTCTGATGATGCGTGAAGCATTGGAAGAGGCCGGTTTTCCGAATACGGGAATTATGGCATACAGTGCCAAGTACGCTTCCAGCTACTACGGACCCTTCCGCGATGCTCTCGATTCTGCGCCCGGTTTTGGCGATAAAAAGACGTACCAAATGGACCCGGCAAACGTTACAGAAGCTGTGAAAGAGGCAATTACAGACGAACAGGAAGGTGCTGATATCATCATGGTAAAACCGGGCATTCCATACCTCGACGTTATTCGGGCCGTGAAAGAGGTAGTCAATGTGCCGGTATCCGTTTATAACGTTTCCGGTGAGTATGCGATGATTAAGGCCGCGGCAGAAAAAGGCTGGATCAATGAAGAAGAGGCAATGATGGAGGCACTGATCGGCTTCAAGCGGGCCGGCGCCGATTTGATCGCAACCTACTTCGCCAAAGATGCGGCACGGCTACTTTTGAAATAGTCCCCTCTTGAGAGGGGAAATGTTAAGGCGAAAGCACAAAGTGCGGTTCGGCTTGACGAGGGGTGTGTTACCGGATTATATATTAAACTACATGTTAAGATTTTATACGAAATTTTTTAACACATCCCTAAATCCCCTCTCGAGAGGGGACTTTCTGAAAAGAACATTTATAACAACACACGTAACTATAATTAAAAAATGAAACGAGTACTTTTATTTCTTGCTACCAACCTGGCGATTATTATTGTGGCCAGTATAACCCTGTCAATTTTAGGTGTGGGATCCTATCTCAATGAAGCCGGAACAGGACTGGACCTTCAGGCACTTTTGATCTTCTGTTTTGTGTTCGGAATGGCGGGATCTTTTATTTCTCTGCTCCTCTCCAAGAAGATTGCCAAGTGGTCGATGAAAATTAAACTTATCGACAAGCCACAAAATTCCCGGGAAGAGTGGCTGGTTTGGACCATTGAAAAGCAGGCAAAGGATGCCGGCATCGGGATGCCTGAAGTAGGTATTTTTGAGGCACAACAGGCAAATGCTTTTGCAACCGGGGCAAATCGTAATAAAGCACTTGTTGCGGTAAGCAGTGGTATGATGCAGCGCTTTGATCAAGCTGAAATTGAGGCTGTTTTGGGGCACGAAGTTGGCCACGTTGCAAACGGCGATATGATTACCCTTGCTTTGATTCAGGGAGTGGTAAATACTTTTGTCATGTTCCTCGCGCGGGTTATTGGGTTTGCGGTAGATCGTGTGATATTGAAAAATGAAAATGGGCTGGGAATCGGATACTTTGTGACCACCATTGCTGCTGAGATTGTATTAGCTATTCTGGCTTCAACCATCGTATTCTGGTTTTCACGCCGCCGTGAGTTCCACGCCGATGAAGCCGGTGCACGGTTTGGCAGCCGTCAGGGTATGATTGGCGCACTACAGCGGTTAAAGGCAGAGTCGAAGGTACCGAATCAGTTGCCGGAATCGATGCAGGCATTTGGAATTACAGGCGGTAAGAAAAAAGGCTTGAAGGCGCTATTTATGACACATCCGCCATTGGAAGACAGAATTGCCGCACTGCAAAACATGACAGACTAATTCAGAATTTAGTCGTGAGTCTTGAGGCGTGAGGTCGCTATCAAGACTCACGACTCAAGACTAATCGAATATGATTTTAAACAAGAGCGAGTTTCTATTTAAACAAGCACAGGAATTTATACCCGGCGGGGTAAACTCTCCGGCACGGGC
>NZ_JAWLDW010000047.1:1974-3085 GCF_041686455.1 Rhodohalobacter sp. | reverse complement strand
ATTGGTGGTGGACTTCCGGTAGGCGCATTTGGAGGGACAAAGGAGATTATGGATGTGATTGCTCCGGTCGGGGATGTCTATCAAGCAGGGACACTTTCCGGCAACCCGCTGGCCATGAGTGCCGGTTTTGCTCAGCTAAGCGCATTGGAAAAGCATCCGGAGATATATGTTGAACTGGAGGAGAAGACAGAATATCTGAAGAAGCGTCTGCAGATAGTTTTGAATAAGCACGAGCTGGACTACTACATGAATCAGGTTGGCTCGATGATCAGTATTTTCTTTACACCAGAAGTGGTTGCCGATTTTAAAACGGCGAATACTACAAATCAGGAGTTCTTTAAGGTATTCTTCCATGAGATGCTAAAGCGGGGTATATATCTACCGCCATCTCCATTCGAGAGCTGGTTCCTGGCCAATACGCTCACATATGACATGCTGGATGAAACCGTGCGTGCGGCCGATGAAGCTGCCGGCATTGCGAAACTAATGTGTGATATGTAAAAACCGTTGGTTTGTAATGGCGAAATACCAAATGGTGAGAGAATGATATTTCTATTCTGAGTACGGAGAAGGATTTATCAAAACTCTGCTTTTAACAATATTATCTGGAACCGGCAGGTTTAGAAATTCCCGATAAATCTCGGGAGATACCGCCTCAATTCTGATCAGATTAATTTCAGATCTCTCTATTCGGCGGAATCGATCTGGTCGATAACCTACCCCGCGCTCACGCACGGGGCTATGTTCTTATATCCCTTCGGGATTGATTTGATTTATGTTGTTTATGTTTAAACTCATCGGGGTAGAATACCCCATGGTCATGATCTACCTCAACGCTGGTATGAGAACTGTTTTGGGCATTCTGTTCGGGGGCAAAATTATTTACTATGGCCCCCGTCCTGACGGACTAGACAATTTTCAGGGCATCCGCTCCGGATTTGAATTGCCAATGTTTGCTTGTGAGAATCGCATAAAGACAAGTACGCTGAAACAGATTACTATCAAAACCCTGAAGGGATGCCATATCAATAGCCAAGGATGAAACCGGGGGAAGAAGACCCATAGCCCTCCATCCGCCGAACAGAGAGAGTTGGTTAAAACATGAAACTGG
>NZ_JAWLDW010000047.1:0-1874 GCF_041686455.1 Rhodohalobacter sp. | reverse complement strand
AATAAATATTAATGAAATCCTATCCATGCGAAACGACGAAGTTATAAAGAGTATCCGCTACATTTTAGATTTGGATGATGCCCAAATCGCTGAATTTCTAAAACTGGCAGATTATCAGCCTACAAGAGAAGAAGTTTCCGAAATTTTCAGCGACAACAAGGAGACCATCACCAAAATAGACGGCACCGAAGTCGAAAAGGATACTGATGATAAACTGACGGCACATTTTCTGGATGGAGTGATATTCCACCTTCGCGGTAAAAGCGATAAACACCCCGCCCCTCCAATACAAACTCCGGTTACCAATAATATCGTTCTTAAAAAATTGCGGGTTGCGTTCAAACTCAAAGACACAGATATCATTGATATTCTGGAGAGCGAAGGACTAAGTTTGAGTAAAACTGAACTGAGCGCCTTTTTCCGTGATGATACACATCGGAACTATAAGAACTGCGGGGATCAGGTTTTGAGGAATTTTCTAAGGGGACTAGCCAAAAAGCATCGGGTTGATTAGATCGTGTAATGGGTTGCCTGACCCGTTGAATCCATTGGTCATTCTACGTTCATCGCCTCATTTTAACTTCTTCATGAAATGTACATTCAAAGCGCCTATCTTAAGCAGTCTTTAGAACACCGGATCAGAATCATTTCATGAATAAATCTGCCTTAGCAACTGTTTTTCTTGTTGTTGTTATCGACCTGCTTGGGTTTGGCATTATCCTGCCGCTTCTACCATTTTATGCGCAGGAGTTTGCTGCATCCGCAGTGATGATCGGGCTTCTGTACAGTGTTTATTCATTTATGCAGCTTATCTTTTCTCCGATCTGGGGTAGCTGGTCGGATCGAATCGGTCGCCGGCCGATTATGCTTCTCAGTACATTCGGTGCGGTCATAGCCTATATCGTTTTTGGACTGGCGGAATCGCTTGGAGTCCTTTTCTTTTCCCGTGTAATAGCAGGCATGATGGGAGGAAATATTTCAACGGCTCAGGCATATATTGCAGATGTAACCGACAGCGCCAATCGTGCACGTGGCATGGGATTGATTGGAGCCGCATTTGGAATTGGTTTTGTGATTGGTCCGGCCACGGCCACGGCGTTGATCCACCCTACATTTCATGAAATGGTAGCCAATGCGGGATTTACCGACTTTGCCGCCTGGATGGGTGAAAATCGATATGCACTGCCCGGCTTTTTTGCGGCTTTTTTGTCATTCTGTAGTTTTTTGATGGTACTGTTCAAGCTGCCCGAGACTGTGGACACATCCAAACCCAGGGAGAAGGTAATTCGCCGGCCCAGTGTGTTTACGCCAAAATTCTGGCGCTTGTTGAAGGATCAGAAAGGAAAATCAGCCCGGGGATACTTGATTCCATTGGTGATCGGGTTCTTCCTGCTTTCGTTTGGAGAGTCGAGCCTCTACAGTGCCTTTCCACTCTTTGCAGAGAGTCAGCTGAACATGACGGCCGAACAGGTGGGAATTCAGTTTTTCTATATAGGAATTATTGCCGTGATCGTTCAGGGTTTTTTAATCAAGTCGCTGACCAATGCTTTTTCAGAAGAGAAGCTCTTTATGGTCGGTAATATTCTGATGGTAATCGGGCTTGGGTTGATTCCCTTTTCTACAAGCATGCTTACTCTGGCGCTCTTTCTCGGTCTGATGGCACTTGGGAAAAGTTTAAATACACCCACGATTACCAGCTTGATTTCGAAAGAGGCGAGCGAAGATAACGTGGGAGCCGTGATGGGCGCCTCTCAGGGCCTGTCGGGGCTCGGTCGGATGATTGGTCCGACATGGGGCGGTGCGCTCTTTGCCGTTTATTATGGGTTGCCGTTTGTAGCAACGGCGGTTATTGTAGCAGCAACCGTTTGGATTGC
>NZ_JAWLDW010000046.1:0-19475 GCF_041686455.1 Rhodohalobacter sp. | reverse complement strand
ATCAGTACAGCCAAGCTTCTTGGTGTAGACCATCGGGTCGGATCACTCGAAAATGGAAAGGACGCCGACTTTGTAATCTGGAACGGAGATCCGCTCTCCACCCTCACCAAAGCTGAGCAGACCTGGATAGATGGCCGAAAATATTTCGACCTTGATGAAGACAGGGAACTGCGCACAACAGTTGAGGAAGAGCGCGCACAGCTCATTCGACTAATCATGGAGGAGAAATAATGGAAAAAGTAAAATCAATTTCTCTTCACAATCAGCAAAATCGTTTGAACATCCCAAATTTATCAACCATGAAAAACGTAATCTTATCCCTTACACTGTTTGCAGTTTGTGTGATGTTTGCTCCCGCTTTGGAAGCCCAAATACCTGCACCCAAACAGAGTGAGCCAATCGCACTTGTGGGTGGCACCATTCATACACTTGCAGGTGATGTTATTGAAAATGGAACCATCATTTTCGAAGATGGAAAAATTACAGCTCTGGGTTCCGACGTCAACGTCCCGGCAGGTGTTCGGACAAAAGATGTCTCCGGAAAACAGATCTATCCCGGTTTAATCGATTCCTATAACCAAATGGGGATTTATGAAATTGGAGCCGTGGGTATGACTGTCGACGTCAACGAACAGGGTTTAATAAACCCGAATGTTCTGCCCGAAAGAGCCTTTCATCCGGAAAGTCGCCATATTGGAATTGCACGTTCTGCCGGCGTCTTAACTTCTGTAACATCTCCCGGCGGCGGAATTATCTCCGGCCAATCATCAGCCATGAAAATGGACGGTTGGTCGTGGGATGAAATGATCCTGAAATCAAGCACCGGATTGATTGTAAACTGGCCCAATCCCGGCAGTGACAACTATGAAGATAATCTTCGCAGGGTAAGAGACGCGTTTGCTGATGCAAAAGCTTATCGAACTGCACGTGATGCAATGGACTCCGGTCAGGCAGAGCGCCATGATCTCGACAGCCGGTGGGAAGCGATGATTCCTGTACTTAATGGGGATGTTCCAGTGGTTGTGAATGCTTATGAAGTACGTCAGATTCAGGATGCGATCACTTGGTCTGAAGAGGAAGAAGTTCGGCTGATTATTCTGGGCGGATCGGATGCGCACCTTGTAACCGATCATCTCAAATCAAAGCAGATACCGGTTATCATAACCAGTGTTCTCACCGCTTCGAACAGAGAATGGGAGAGCTATGATGCACGTTACAGCTTGCCTTCTAAACTACACGAAGCCGGAGTACAGTTTGCCATTGCCGGCGGATCCAGTGCTCCCTACGCTCATCGACTTCCCTACGAAGCCGGTGCTGCAGCCGCATTCGGATTAGATGCGGATATAGCACTCAGATCCGTAACTTCCTTTCCGGCAGCTATTCTCGGTCTGGATGACCGAATCGGAACTCTTGAAGTTGGAAAGGATGCAACTCTTCTCATAACAACAGGGAATCCAATTGAGTACAGCACCCAGATTGAACAGGTCTATGTTGAAGGAAGAGAAAGCGATATGATGGACATGCATCGTCAGCTTTATGAAAAGTATCACGAAAAAGTTGAGCAGCGTAGTGCTGAGAGGTAATTAAATCACATCCCCGATTAATATGTCTCCCCTAATAAGGGGAGATTTAGAGGGGTGATTACTTATTTGGCTATATATCCTTCAGACGGGTATTTGACCTGTAAGCGTCTGGAGCAGAGCGCTCATTTTTTTGAACACGAAGTGAAAGTCCTGACAGCGTCAATAATTTATTTAAATTAAACGCTGACAGGAACCCTCCAAATCCAGTCGGGTACGCTGTCAGGTTGGAATAAGTCATCCGTCAGACGGTTTAATACGTCTCCCCTAATAAGGGGAGATTTAGAGGGGTGTTTTCTTGTTTAGCAAGACATCCATCAGACGGATCATTTAAATCTCAAACCACTGCTTCTCTCTGTTCAATGGGTATAAACTCTTCAACACGATCCAGAAGCAGCTGATGAATTTCCGGATTCCCTGCAATGATTCGCTGACCGAAGAGCCAGCCATCTCCCCCTTTCCAATCGGTTATTACACCACCTGCTTCTTTAACAATGAGCGCGGCCGCGGCAACATCCCAGGCGTGTAAAGAGTATTCAAAAAACCCGTCAAACCTGCCACTGGCTACACAGCAAAGATCAAAGGTAGCCGCTCCGGGACGCCGGATACCCTGCAGTTCTTCCATCAGATGTCGAAAGAGTTTCAAATAGGATTCTACAACAGAGAGGTCGTTGTAAGGAAATCCCGTTCCTATAAAAGCATCTCTTGCATTTGAAGTATTAGACACAGAAATTTTTTCACCGTTCAGCCAAGCTCCTTCACCGGCAACAGCCGTAAACTCTTCATTTCGGGTTACTTCAATCACTACACCTACTTTCGGTTTCTTATTTTCCCAAAGGGCAACAGAAACGCAGTAGACCGGAAAATCGTGTGCAAAGTTCGTAGTTCCGTCGATGGGATCAACAATCCAGGTCTTTGCATCACTCATTTTTTCGTGAGCCTCTGTCTCCTCAGCCAGAATTTCATCATCCGGACAGTGCTCTCTGATAAAAGCTAAAATATTCTTTTCCGTCTCCAGATCTGCATCCGTCACCAGATCGTGATTTCCCTTCTCACGTGTATTCAATGCTTTGGATTGATAGCTTTTGATAGTCTCAACACCCTTGCGTGCTGCTTTCAGTGCAATATTTAGGTCGTTATTCATAAAAATGTTGAATTACTGAATGATGAATTTTGAATGATAATCCCACTTCTCAAATCTCACGTCTCACATCTACTTTTCCCCTTTCATCTTATACTCAAAACGCCCGGAAATTGAAGCTGAGCTATCGTTCTTCAGGAAGTCGGGATCTTCAAACAGTTCATCGGCAGATATTTTCTGTATTCGGGTAATCTCTTTTTGAAGCTTGGTCATTGTTTTCATGAGCTTCGACTTCTCTTCTACCCTGCTGTTTTTCATAAGCTCGGTAACTTCTCTTCGTTTTCTTTCCAGATAGTAAAGCCTGAGCGGTTTCATGGAATACTTCGCCGTTTTAAACGGATTCCGGTCTTTTTTGACATCGTTCCCGGTTTTCTGAACGTACTTTTCACTAACCGAATATCGCTCCAAAACAATATCTCCAACCAAAGTTGGAAATGGTTTTTCACGATTTGTATAGTGCTGAACCGTCACATCTTCGTCCTCCAAGTGGCGCTTGATGATATCTTTATAAAATTCACGTATATCATCATCCTCAAAATGATCATCCGCTATATTGTGACCAATAAATTTGATCATTCTCTCGCCATATTGCAGCATCAGACGAATAATCTCTTTTTCGTAATGGGGTTTCTTCTTTGGAGAAGACTGAATTTCCGATTCATTCTGGTGAACCGGAGGCTCATCTCCCACCGGATGAGGTACAGGCGCAGAAGGTGCCGATTGATTTCTCTCTTTATAGCGGCTGCGCTTCTGCTGCTCAGCGATGATTTTATCCAGCAGCTGAAAGAGCTCACGGTCGCTTCCTTTCCGATACTTTTGGGTCTGCTGGTGCAGGTGCTGAACATAGACCTGACGATCCAACTCTTCCGGAATCAATGCAATACTTTCCAGTACAGACTTTATCGCAGCCGTCCGATCGCCCGGACTCTCCATTCGTCCCTCCTTCTCCGCTTTATGGATTGAGAATGTAACGAAATCCTCCGCATTCTTTTTCTTAAACTCCATAAAAGAGTCACGTCCAAACTGCTTCACAAACGAGTCGGGATCTTCACCATCGGGCAGCTGCATCAAAAAGACCTCCATACCCTGCTCCAACGCGATATTCATCCCACGCTCCATCGCTTTCTGTCCGGCACTGTCGGCATCGTAAATCATCACAATCCGGTTACCGTACCTCTGCAAAATTTTAATCTGCCCTGCCGTAAGAGATGTACCGCTCGATGATACCACATTCTTTACACCATGCTGATGCATGGTTATGACATCCGTATACCCTTCAACCAAAATCACTTCGCCTTCTTTTCGAATGTCATTCTTAGAAAAGTTGACGCCATAGACTACTTCACTTTTGTTATAAACAATAGTCTGTGCTGAATTGACATATTTGGCAGTCTTCTTATCCTCATCCAGAATTCTTCCCGCAAAAGCGATCACTTTACCTGATGGATTGAAGATTGGAAACATCAGCCGATCCCTGAATGTATCGTAAAATCCATCTCCGCGATTGCTGGGTTTTACAAGATCCGCCTCGGCAAGATACTCTTCAGGTATACCCTCTTTCTCGGCCTCTTTTAACAGCTGTGAATTTTTCGGAGCGTAACCCAATCCGAATTTTCGGATAATGGATTTGTCATATCCCCGCTTCTTTAAATATGCCCTGGCCTTCTCCGCATCTTCCGTTTCCAGCAAATGACGATAAAAGAAAAGTCCTGCATATTTCAACGCATGATAAACGCCTTCTCTTTTTTTGGTTCTTTCGTCATCACCCTCTACATGTTCATCCGGAATATCGATACCGTATCGGTCGGCCAAAGAACGAAGTGCTTCCGGGAAGCCAACCCCTTCCATGGCCATCACAAAACTGAATACATCTCCGCTCTCACCGCACCCAAAGCATTTGTAAATTCCCATATTTGGGGTTACATGAAACGATGGAGTTTTTTCATTGTGAAACGGACAGAGCCCTACAAACCCGCTTCCGGATTTTTTGAGCTTCACGTAATCGCCTACAACTTCGACGATATCTGCCGTCTCGCGAATTTCTTCTTTTTTGTTTTCGGGTATCATCATAATGCAATCTGAAAATACAAAATTGATCAGACTAAAAAGATGCAAGTTTCTAAAACCTCTGTTCTTTATTCCGACAGTACACCGAAAGAAAATGATAACTTATAAAATAACGTGAGCACGATATAAAATAAATGTAAAGGCATTGAAAATGTCCCCTCTTTTTTCAATGAGGGGCTCCGAGCGAAGCGATTCCCACGAAGTGATTTAGGGGTGGTTGAAACCAAAATCTGATCAGGTTTGAAGCCTGAAATCAACAAGGCTACCTCCCCCAACCCCTCCTTACACCCCGAAGTTTCGAGGGCAGGCAGGAGGGGAAAATCATATTCAAGATACTTATGTCGAACTCACGTTTAATAAAATTCCCGGGTCAGGAGTAGACCACAGCAGAACATCGGTTTAACAAGATTAGTTAATTGCCAGCTTGGGAAAATCTGATCAATGATGGTATATTCAGAGGTAGATTTTAAATCAAAATTTTAAAACAAACTAACCTGATTCATGAGTGTATTAGTTGGTAAAGATACCCGGCTTATTGTGCAGGGTTTTACAGGCAGTGAAGGGACATTTCATGCCGAGCAAATGATTGAATACGGTACTAATGTAGTTGGCGGAGTAACACCCGGAAAAGGTGGCCAAAAGCATTTAGACCGACCTGTTTTTAATACTGTAGCGGATTCCGTTAACGAAGAAGAAGCAAACACTTCGGTAATATTTGTTCCCCCTCCGTTTGCAGCAGATGCCATTATTGAGTCGGCTCAGGCAGGGATTAAAGTAATTATTTGTATCACTGAGGGAATCCCCGTTCAGGATATGGTTAAGGCAAAAACAGTTTGTGATCATCATGGCGCTACACTTGTCGGCCCGAACTGCCCCGGTGTTATAACACCCGGTGAGGCAAAAGTTGGAATTATGCCGGCAATGATTTTCAAGCCCGGTAACGTTGGCCTGATCTCAAGATCAGGAACATTGACTTACGAAGCCGTCGATCAGCTCACTAAGGTTGGACTCGGACAGAGTACTGCTATTGGTATTGGCGGTGACCCGGTTATTGGTACCAACCACACCGATGCCGTAAAACTGTTCCAGGATGATCCTGATACTGACGCTATCGTACTGATTGGCGAAATTGGCGGATCAGCAGAGGAAGATGCTGCTGCTTACATTAAAGATAATGTGGATAAGCCTGTTGTTGCATTTATTGCCGGAAGCACAGCGCCTCCCGGACGACGAATGGGCCATGCCGGTGCGATTATTTCTGGCGGAAAAGGCGGTGCAGACGACAAGAAGAAAGCACTGAAAGATGCCGGAGTAACCGTAGCAGAAAGTCCTGCCGAAATTGGCGTTACACTGAAGGAGATTCTCTAAATCTTATTCGGTTCTAAAAAATTCAAAAGCCACTCTGAGTTTTCAGGGTGGCTTTTTTTGGAAATAAGTTTTTAGAAGAGATAGTTATACAAGTGAATAGACTGCTACTTGAGGGACTCCTTCATTGTTGATTTCCAATACATAAAAAAGCTCCTCGTTTTCAACAAAGAAGAAATCTAATGGATAATAATTTTCATTTGTTTCCGAATACCAAAAAGTATTTTCAAATCTTATACTTTCATCCTCTAAAACATATTTATCAATAGTAAGAGATTGATCCCAACGTAACACATAGATTTCGTTTTCAACTACATCAATAGATCTATTGACAGAGTTCATTTGTGGATTGCTCATATCTGAATATGTTTGCTCAGATAAATTTCTTTGGTCTATTTCAAAATCATTAATCTTATCCAAGTGATAACTCTCTTCCAAAGAACCTTTAAGATCATAAACCTCCATAATTGGGAAATATGCAAACACTGAATAGATTTTATTATTTGAAATTTTGAAAAAAGGCCAACTCATTCCTGCCGGAATATTATCCGGCTCAATAATGTAGTTACCAAACTCATTTATCAAATTCCACTCACTATCAAATACTTTAAATAGCGATTCATTTTCTAATCCATGAGACTTTAAAAAAGAGGTTGGTGCAAATCCTATATAATTTCCTTTATGTTTAGAAAATGAAACAAATGCTCTGTCTTCTTGTGGAATAATCTTTTCAAAATTTCCATACGTATCTATAACATGCAAACGCATATTAGACTGATCCTGTACATGAATTTTGTCTTCTGAAAAAGAGATGACTGATTGGTTGATAAATTCTTCCGGCCCTTGACCCGGATTGCCGATTTTTCTAATGAATTCACCCTCTAAATCAAATTGATATATTTGTGATACTCCCGGATCAGAAACAAAAATGTAATCTTCTTTATTAGTATCAAAATTGGTGGGATTAACTAACATCGACTCACCGGAATTACCAAATGAACTGTTTAAAATCAGATTACCATTTTGGTTTGATTGATCTTCAAAGTTACAGCTCATCAATGTACAAACTGTGAATAAGAAATAAATTGTAAACTTTTTCATACTTATAGTAAGATTTATTTATGAAAGCTTGCCCTCAAAATCATGAGAGCAAGCAAGTTTTACAGTTTTAGCCTTCAACTTCACATCCTTCTTCACAACCACCATCACAATAAACCCAGTATCCATTTACACAAACTAACAAACAACTCTCTGTTCCATAGGGAGCTCCATCACTTCCACAACTACCATATGGATTATTACAATTAGGATACGAAGAACATTCACCAGACCAACTTCCTGAAGATTCCATCATTTCCTGGTTTAATGTTATTTCTTGATTACATTCATTTTCAACGTTTTTATTTAAATCGATTTCCACACTTTCACTTTGAAAAGCAAAAATAGAAATTATTATGTAGAATATTATTTTTAATATCATAACTAGCTTATTGTTTAAAATATTAAGGTTTGATGAATTACAAACAAATCATTTTTTTTTTAATGCAAACTGATTTAATATTTAAACGAAGAAAATTGTACTTCCACTTAAATTTCATAATACATTACCGTAGGTGAGTACAAAATACAGTCCGATATAAACAAATAATTTCACATCTCTGAATTACCGATTTAAAGATGTTCTTATATCGGAACTTTTTTTTCAGAATTAGGTATTTAGTTCAGAATCAAAATTTACAACAAACCAATATTTTTCTGCAGGAATGAAAACGATACTTAAAAGTACCTCTCTACTCGTACTTTCTATACTACTTGTTATTGGCTGTGAAGTACTCGAAAATTCAATAGAAGACGAAGACCAATCCGAGATTAACCAAACTGAGCAGTCTTCCGATCTATCTCAGAATCAAATTCAGCCTTTTAATAATGAAAATAACAAGAAGATCTCCAGGGAAGAAAACGAGAAAGTAAACAGAAAAGAGTCTTAAATTTCTCCCTCAATCTTCAAAATAGATAGCCTACCGATTGCGGCTGTCGAAGCAGCCAGCCTGTTAAACTGTAACGTGTGACATTGGTTTTAAGAACTTCATGTTCTATAACATCACTCTTAAACAGTAGGAGTCTTTTAGCAATCGGTTCCACTAAGATCTCCTCGTTATCCTTATAGATAACAAGCTCTCCGCCATCTCCCTTTTTCCAGTTTTCATTCAGATAGATTAGAACGGTAATTTGACGATTAGACCGTTCATTGAATTGATCCAGATGACGATCGTAATGAGATCCCTTTGGATATTTTGCAATATGAAATTTAGATCCCGATAAACTCAGATAACAGATCCTCTTTAGATTTGCGATCAAATCATCTACGATTTCAAAAAAAATTGATAATTCGGTATCCCGCTTCTCATCAAGCCAATAGATAAAATCACCCCTTACCGACGATTTGATTTGAAACTCTCCCGACGGTCCAATTCCGGCTTTTTTCAGATGGTTATTCTTCTCTGCCTTTTTGAAAAAATTCATAATCAGACGAAATTGTTCGTCCGACAAGAAATCATCAATAACGACAAAGTCATCCTCGGCGAGTTTATCAAACAACTGAATCCACTGCACATCCGTATACATAATTCTGCGAAATTTTAAGTTGGCCCGACCAGAAAGTTGTCAGAAAACTAAATTACGCAGTTCTCCGGATACCAAGAATAGTTTATAAAAATAAATTTTAATTAAATCGTATATCCGTCCGGAATTACTGTTCCCTTCGGAATGATGACTATTCCATCAACTACGTGATGATGTTCAAATTCACCATCTTCGAGATGTGGCCCGCCTACAATTCGAACATCATTGCCGATTCGTACATTTTTGTCGACTATGGCATAGCTTATATAGCATCTTTCACCGATTCCCATTAAAGGCATCTCACCGCTTTGTTTGTCTAAATCATTGGGAGTAGGGAAATTATCATTACCCATTACGATTGAAGACTCAATTGTAGTTCCTTTACCAATTCTGGATCGAATACCAATCACCGACCGCTCCAGCCGACTGGCTTCAATTATACATCCCTCTGCAACAATCACTCTCTCCAATGAGGTTCCTGTCAGTTTTGATGTTGGCAGAAGACGAGCTCTGGTGTAGATAAGACGTTCATTATCGTAAAGGTTGAATTTTGGCAGTGTTTCAGTTAAAGCAATATTCGCTTCAAAAAAAGAGGATATGGTACCAATATCTGTCCAATAGCCTACAAATGGATAGCTATTCACTTTTGCTCCCTCATCAATTGCCTTTGGAATAATCTCTTTTCCAAAATCGGTCGCATCCGGATTCTCTTCAAATAACCGAATCAAATCTGCTTTATTAAATACATAAATCCCCATGGATGCAAGGTATATTTTTCCTTGCTTTTCCTGTTCAGGTGAAGTTTTAGAAGACCATTTCGATAGCTCTTCCGGTGAAGGTTTTTCCACAAAAGAGTCGATTATTCCTTCCTCGTTGGTTTTCATAATTCCAAATCCGGGAGCGTCATTCGCATCAACAGGAATAGTGGCAACAGTAAGGTTTGCCTTCTGTTCTTTATGATCTTTTATAAGCTTGTCGTAATCCATTTGATAGAGTTGATCACCGGATAGAATCAAAACATAATCATACTCATGGTTTGCCATGTGATGAATGGATTGGCGCACGGCATCTGCTGTTCCCTGGAACCAATTACTGCTTTTGGGAGTCTGTTCAGCCGCCAGGATATCTACAAAACCATGAGAGAAAAGGTCGAAATTATAGGTGTTTTTTATATGCCTGTTCAGCGACGCAGAATTGAATTGAGTAAGTACGAAGATCTTTCGAATTCCTGAGTTTAAGCAGTTCGAAATCGGTATATCCACTAAACGATACTTCCCTGCAACAGGTACGGCCGGTTTACTCCTGTGATATGTCAGCGGATGCAATCTTGTTCCTCTGCCTCCCCCTAGAATAATAGCTATTGTTTTCTCTTTCATAGTTGCTCTTATTTATTTAGCAATGAACGATATAATTTAATGTAATTGCCGGTAGAACTTTTCCATGAGTAGTCAAGCGACATAACATGTTTTACTTTCTTATTAAATAACTCTTTTTTATTGAATAGTTCCACTCCTCTTTCTACTGCTATTATTGCCTGCTCCAAATTAAACTCATCAAAAACAACTCCGTATCCATCTTTTTCTTCAAAGTCTACGACCGTATCGGCTAAGCCGCCTGTTTTTCTGACCACCGGGATTGTGCCGTATCGCATAGCATAGAGTTGATTTAATCCACAAGGCTCAACCCGGGATGGCATTAACAGAAAATCACTTCCTGCGTAAATCTGGTGAGCTAACTTTTCGTTGTACTCCAGCCGCGTATCAAAATAACCAACATATTCACTTTGCAAACTTTCAAATATTTGATGCAGGCCCTGATCTCCCGTTCCTAAAACCAAAAACGATGCTTCTATTCCATGTTCATGGCAGCTTTTTATCAGTCCGGGAAGAAGATCGGCACCTTTCTCACGAACCAATCTTCCGATAAAAGAAAATAGTGGTCTTTTGTGATTTATAGAAAATTCTTCACAAAGCTCTTTTTTGTTTTTCTTTTTACCAGATTTATAATTTTTTATTGAAAAGTTGTCTGAGATATATGAATCTACTGCTGGGTCCCAAACATCAGAATCTATACCGTTTACAATACCTGTCGTTTTTTCTTTTTCATGGTGGAGAAGCTGTTCCAAGCCGTGACAATATTCCAGAAGTTCATTCATATACCCTTCAGAAACTGTTGTCACCTGCCATGCCGATTTAATCCCGGCAGCCAAAGAGTTCAGTGCTCCATCCCAATAAAGTAATCCAATATTTTCTAGATTAAATGCCGGCAAGAGCTCATAGTCGTCCTGATCGTATCTGCCTTGGTATTCACCATTATGAATAGTAAGTACGGACGGAATTTCACGAAATGAATCGAAGCGGAATGATTGATTCATCATAAATGGAATGAGCCCAGTGTGATGATCATGCGCGTGAACTAAATCCGGGTCAAAATCAAAATTTTTAAGCCAGTCTAAAGCAGCAATTTGAAAGCTGAAAAATCTCTCTTTTTCATCCCAGTATCCGTGACCCGACCAAGGATCTATGTAAATACCGGGACGATCAAATCGTCCCGGAATATCAATCACATAGAGATCAAAATCTTTGTTCTCATCTATCTTAAAAACTCTAAAGTAGAACCAATCATTATAGAAAGGTGCTTGCCCCTCATATACTTGAGTTTTTTTAGCCTCTGTTAATTTATTGTTATGATAATAAGGAAGGATAACCATGCAGTTATGACCGCTCTGGTTTAAATATTTAGGTAAAGCCCCCACTACATCCCCTAGTCCGCCGGCTTTGGCATAAGGATAACACTCAGCCGAAATGTGTACAATATTCATACTTCGTTGTTGAAACTATTAATAAAAAAGCTCGTAGCGTTCATCGATCATTGAATTAAGAAAATAATACAAGATCTGCAATCTAACATCAGATTAACAATTCTGCATTAATAAAGAATGAAATTTATTACGAATCACTTATTTTTGCATTCTTTGGTTTGTTAAAAGGAATCTAAGTGCTATCATCATCTAAAATCAATCCTTTAAATATCCTATTCTAAATGAGTGTTACTATATCCGTACAGAATGTCAGCAAAAGCTTTGGTGAGACTAAGGCTGTTGACAACGTATCATTTGAAGCAGAAGAGGGGCGAATTTTTGGTTTATTGGGGCCTAACGGTGCCGGTAAAACCACAACCATTCGAATGATAAACTACATTACACTGCAGGATAATGGGAAAATTTTCATCAATGACCTGCCGGTGAGTCCGAAAACTCAAAAATTGATCGGCTATATGCCCGAAGAACGCGGCTTGTATAAAAAGATGAAAGTTGGTGAGCAGCTGATATACCTCGCTCAGCTAAAAGGATTGAACAAAACGGATGCAAAAGAGAAAATCACATATTGGCTGAAAAGATTTAATGCATACGACTGGCACTCAAAAGTAGTTGGCGAGCTGTCTAAAGGTATGAGTCAAAAAATCCAGTTTATCTCCACAATTGTTCACAACCCTGAAATATATATTTTTGATGAACCCTTCAGCGGTCTAGATCCAATTAACAGTGAACTCCTTAAAGAGATCATTATCGAGCTTAAAGAAGAGGGAAATACCATCTTATTTTCTACTCACAGAATGGAGCAGGTAGAGCAGATGTGTGATGATATTTGCCTTTTCAATAATGGAAAAGTTGTGCTGACCGGAAATTTGAGACAAATCAAAAAGGATTACGGTAAAAACACAGTTCTTCTGGAATTTCAGGGAGACAGCAGTTTCCTGGATGAACTCGACGACGTGCGAATCAATAATCGATCAACCAATTTTGCCGAGATCAGGATTTTAAATGGTCTAAATCCACAGGAGATTCTAAAAAAAGCGATGCAGAATTCAGAAATCCACAAATTCCAGTTGGTTGAACCTTCGTTAAACGAAATTTTCATATCTACAGTGGGCGAAGATAACATCAAAATGCAGCAGGAGGCCAAGTTATTATGAACTGGAGGCAGACCTATTTAGTACTCAAGCGGGAATATCTTACTAGAGTTAAAAGCAAGGGATTTATTTGGGCTACGATCCTGGTTCCTCTCGGATTTGCCGTTTTAATTGGCGTTGGTATTTTTATAGCCGCCTGGGATAGTGAAATCGAATTTACCATTGGCGTTTTTGACGAAACCGGAGAAGTTGTTGCAACTCTTCAGGAGATCGACGAAGACCGCTATGTCGATTATTCCGACGTTCCTGTAGATACGCTTCGTGCTATGGTTCAGCGGGAAGAAATTACCGGTTATGTGATTGTGAACGAATCTCACATCACCGAGAATCAGAACCTTGAGCTGATTTACAGCGGAAGTGGCGGACTACAGCTATTAACAGCCGTTCGTTCAGATTTCAGAGAGTCTATTCGTCAGGAAAGGCTTCGCCGCGAAGACGTCAGTCAGGATATTCGAAATATCTTCGAAAGCAGTGTGGTGATTGATTCCCGAAGGTTGAGCAGTGAAGGTGAAGAGACCGATGACGACACAGAATTTCTCTCCGTTGTTGGTATGTTTATGGGCTTGATCATCTTTGGTGCAATATTCGGATATGGTGGATATATTATGCGAGGTGTTATTGAAGAAAAAACAAACAGAATTATCGAAGTCATAGCCTCATCAGTAAAACCGATTGAATTGCTTACGGGTAAAATGGCGGGTGTGGGAGCTATTGCGATCACTCAATTTGGTATCTGGATACTGGCTTTCACAGGTCTGTCCGCTATTGCCGGTCCACTGGCAGCTTCAATATTGGGACCTGACGCCTCTACATCACAAATGTCTGGTGAACTTGCACAAGCCGAAGAACAGCTTCCTGCAATTTTAGATATTCCAACCCTGGAAACTTCCTTAATCGTATATTTTGTCATTTTCTTTTTCCTAGGTTACCTGCTTTACAGTTCTCTTTTTGCGGCGATTGGGTCTGCAGCTGATTCTGAAACTGATACTCAGCAACTTATGCTTCCGATATCAGCACCGATTTTCATTGCCTACATTATCATGTTTCATGCAATGCAGAGTCCCGACAGCACACTTTCCGTGGTTGGATCACTGATTCCATTCTTCTCTCCTATTTTGATGATAACCCGGATAGCCATTACAGAAGTGCCCTTTTGGCAAACCTCAACCGCTATACTATTGATGATGCTTTCGTTCGTAGGAACGATGTGGTTGAGTGCCAAAATTTATCAGGTAGGTATTTTAAGCTATGGAAAAACAGCCAGCTTTAAAGATCTCGCAAAATGGATTAAGCAATCCTAAGTAAAAACTTATGTCAGGTCGCTAATGGCGGTCTGACATTATTATTTTAGAATTGACTCAAAGCTCTTCTGACACGCTCATCGTACTCTTCGGTCATTCTGCGATCTAGCCATTCGTTTCTAAATGAGCTGCTAACACGATCCATCGCATTGAGTGACTGTATTCGGATTCTTGGATCCCGATCCTCTAAGAGACTCGGCAAGCGATTTTCCCAGCCTTCACGCGATTGATCCGTTTCAAGAATCATATCAAGTACTTTTGATCGAATGGAATAAGGAAAACCATCAGTTATAAAAGTACCTGCATACTGTACTGCGGCTTCTTTTTCTCCTTTCTCTGAAAGTAAATTCAAAATAAGCGGAACGTCCTGAAGCAAGCTTTCCTGTGTAATTAAATCCTCTGAAATAATCTTAAACCGTTCAGAATCCGTCACTTCATTTAGTGATCGAACAGCTGCTGTTCTTATATCACTGTTGTCGGTTTGATTCGCAATAGATCGTAATCGGCTAATCACACTGTCATTCCCTCTAAAATACGCCAATCCTTCAACTGCGGCTAAACGTACTTCCTCACTGTTTCCTGTCGATAGTTGATCGATCAACGTTTGATCTGTTCCAGTTGCCCCTTTTGTAACTGCCGAAAACGTTCTTAAAAGTTCTGCATAGACTTCGGGATTATCTTCATTCCGCATTTGATCCTGCAGAACCAGCTGGACATCAGGATTATCCGAAAAACCGGCCAGACCCACAGCAGCTTCTTTTCTACGCTCGGAATCCTCAGCGTTTCTCAGTTGATGCATCCAAAATTCAAAAGGTTTTTGAACCTCAAGCCGAATATCATCTCTTCCAGAAATCGAGAGTACAATGTTTTCTGTATTTCCTGATACATTTAAAACAACACTGTCAGATTCCCCGGTAAATGTGATTTCATTCTCTTTTTCATCAAGCAGCGTATACTCTTTTACCCGCACGGTTACCAATTCGTTTACAGGATCCGCGACAGCATCAAATGAAACAGTAATGTTCTGCCGGTCCTCACCCCAGCTCATCTCAGCCATATACACTTGATCTGAAGTTTCTTCTCTTGTAATCTCATCTAACTCCGGTTTATCGAAATAAGGAATTCCTGAATCTTCATACATCTCCTCTGCAAGGTCAGTCCAGCTTAAAACTCGTGACGATTCTGATAACAAAAAGTTGTAAACCCTTTCAAAATGACCGTTGAATTTTTCATGATGTCCCTCTGCAAAATTATACTGCCATTTAGAGCTCAAGCTTCCGTCAAAGACGTGATATGGTTCGTCTGTTTTAACCGTAACATAATCCAAGTCAAAAAGTGAATTATGTGTCCATCCCTGAAGAGCGGTAATAGCGTCCGGGTCACTCCACTGCTCAGCCCTGAAATGAGCCCCAAGCCAAACGCCGGTCATTGCACGCTTCAACTGTGCTTCTAGATCACCCCTGTTTACGTAAAGATAAATGATTCCCGCGCCATAAGATTTTGTTTCCCAGAAATTATCATCGAGTACAATAATTGATAGATCCCTGAATGGATAACCTATATTGAGATTTTCATACAGTTTACCATAAGCATCTACTGCAGATTGAAGTAACTGGTCTGTTTGCAAATCAGAATTTTCAGTATAGATATGAATTTGATGGTCACTACGACGTTCGAACATAGAGGTATATTCTGACTGAAAATCAAAGCCGTTTTGTGTTGATGATATCAAATCCAGATCTCCCATTGCAAAATTAATATCAACCGGTGACAGAGTTTTATTCGAAGTAAAACTAGTCGTCTCTTCTGAAACACTTTCAATTTCCATGGATGCTCTTCTGCCGTTTGATACAACTGATTTTCCGGCCGGATGAGTAAATATGAACTCGGAAGTAAACTCAACCCTGGGATGATCCGGTACAGGTAGCCAGTGAGAAGTGGTTAACGGTAAAAAAGATGTGAAAAATGTTCCTTTTGCAGTTTGATAGAGCCCAAAATCGGGAGTGGTTCTGTACTGTATTCTAAGAGAAATTTCATCCCCTCTTTCATATTCTCCATCTGTTAGAACCACTAACTTATGATTCTCAATATAGAACTCTTTGGTTTCGTTATTGATTACAGCGGATAATATTTCAATATCACGAGAGTCTAAAACCAGAGAATCCAGGTTCTCATCTTTAAGCTTTATCAAATAGAGAATATCCCCTTCAATAGATCCCGTATCTTTAATATTCAGTTCAGCGTCCAGATGGCTGATCTCAAACGGTAACACTGGATATGCTTTGTAGTCCCAGCTTTGGGCAGACAGATCCTGAATAAATGCAAAAATGGAGATGAACGAAAAAAGTGATAGTGTAAATTTTTTAATCATCTTTTGTATCAAAAAGTGATAGAATTTCAGGTAGCAGTGATGAATTAGTTGTAATAGCGTTACCGGTTTCAATAGATGGCTTTCCATGAACGTCGGTGTATGAACCTCCGGCCTCAGTAACTATGGGTAACAACGCAGCAGCATCCCATATATTTAAAATCGGGTCGATCATGATATCAGCTCTGCCGGTCGCAACCATCATGTGTCCGTAGGCATCACCCCAAGTTCTGTGAAGTCTTGTTTTGTTTAAAAGTTCCGAAAATGGATCAGAAAATCCGTACTGTTTGAACGTGGTGACTTCTGTGGACAGAAATGTTGCTTTAGAAAGGCTGACACACTCCCTTACACTTGTATTCTTGCCATTCAGGGTACAACCGTGGCCAACAGCTGCGGATACCATCTCTTCGAGTGCTGGGGCGTAAATAACCCCGATTTCAGGCTTCTTCTCAATCAAAATGCCAATTAGAGTTGTATAGAATGGAACTCCGTGTATAAATGACTGAGTTCCGTCGATTGGATCCAATACCCATACAACTTCACTGTCTGCGTTCTCTTCCCCAAACTCTTCTCCAATAATGCCATGATCGGGGAACTGTTTATTTATCTGATCACGAATCAGCCTTTCAGCAGTTTGATCAGCATTAGTAACGGGTGAGTCGTCTTCTTTAAACTCGAGTTGGAATGATTTCTTGAAGTAGTTTAGTGTGGAGTCACCGCCAAGTCTTGCGAACTCCTCAGCTGCATGTCGTAATTCAGGTAAAGATTTAAGCATAAATATGTATCCATTATGATGTGGAAAGCTCCACATTCATTCTTTTTTAAAAGATACTTATTTATATATCCATTCTCTCCAGTGATTTAATTTACTTGAGCGCCAATTTTTCTGAAAAAATTTCCGTTTAGTTTTCAAATTGGATCTGTAGATTTCTTGTAGAATTTATTTCCAAAGTAGTCTGATTGGATTCAAGCATATCTATCTTGAAACTACCTTCATCATCAGTTAAAACCATTGAGCCCTCAAAAAATCCATCATCACGAATCCAGCTAATATCTACAACTCCTGTCTCTCCCGGCTCAACAACCAACTCCCAGAGAATTTCACTATTTAGTGAATTTCTAAAATCGTAACGCAAATCTCTCTCCTCATTTTCTATCCAGGCATGTAGTACACCATCGGGAGGAGCCGGAGGAGATTCTAAATCAATTCCTGAATCAAACGAATCCGTTGCCCCCGATTTTTGACCAAAAGCTAATTCCGCAGTCGTTCCATCTGTCAACTGCATGTCAAAACGGTAATTATTACTTAGAACTTCAAAATTAGCAGTGAGTTCAATATCATTTTGCAATTCAACGATGAGTGGGTTTTCAGTAGATTCGACATCACCTGTCCATCCCGAAAACTGCCAGCCCTCATTGGCTACAGCTAAGAATTCAGCAGTTGCCCCTACTTCATCCCCTCCGCTTGACAGCACGTTTCCTGCAGTTGAGGGAGCTACAGTAATCGATATATTTACCCGATCTGAAGGAGCAGAAACGTCACCACACCCGGCAATCAAAAGAGATAATGAGGTTACTATGAAAATAATCTGTTTCATTTTCTTCTACTTAATAAGAGTCATTTTACGAATATCTACAACATCACCGGCCTGAAATCGAATAAAGTAAAGTCCTGAAGATAAATTCGTACCGTCAAAGTTCACCCTGTGCTGGCCTGAAAGCTGAGTTTCATTGGCCAATAGTTGAATTCTTCGTCCAATCACATCATACACTTCAATCATGACGTGTGTCTGTTCACGAAGTTGATACTGAATCGTTGTAGTAGGATTAAATGGATTTGGGTAGTTTGGCTTCAGCTGATTTTCGGTCACCGCTTCATCAGCATGTATCATCTCAACTTCTATACTGTCATATTCCTGATTCAGTATTTCTGTTTTACCTGGTATTAAATCAATGGTTCTGCTTTTACCCTCTTTTTCTGCATGAAGCCTGTATGCATAATCTGAGTTTTCATCTTGGCCATCTAGTTTTATCTCAATTGGATACTGTTTAGCCGTAATCTGAATTTTGGAAGGCTCACTATTAATCAAACTGCTTTTATTATTTATCCTTACATCAAGTTTTGGGGCCGGAGATACAGGAGGCAACAAGTACCTATGCTGTTCGCTTTCTGAGAGATAGGATTGACTGGCAAATATCTCCGCGCTATAATCTCCCTGGCGAAACTCAATGGTTGCCATCTCACTCTCAGTTTTATTTGAGTCATTAGATACCATTTCTGAATTTGACATTTCCAAACCCGCTACGGGTGGATCATTTTTTACTGTAATCGTTATACCCCCGTTTTCACGAGCATAAATCCAGTGACCAAAATTAGGTAGAAGTTCATTTGTTACCTGATAATTCGAATCTCTGTATAAATAAACCGGGGTTTCCGTTAAAATTTCGTTTGGATCAGATATAGACAAAATTGGAGTCGGTACACTTAGGCTCCCAATCAAATTCCAGCCCGCATTCAACTGAATAGTCAAACTATCCAAACCGGGCCCGGAAGCAGGCAGCCTCTCCTCATCAAATGTTTTGGTTTTCACCCAATACCCTTTTCCCGGCTCAAAAGATGTATTCAGATCATATCGATCACTAAAACTGTATATCGTAGCCAATTCCATTTCTGATGTTTCTTCCAAAAGTGGAATACTGACAAGCTGCCATTCAGTTGAAGCTACAACTTCACTGTTTACAAATAGAAGCGTATTTGATGGTGCACTCTGCTCACCATTACTATTAACGGCAGCTATTGTATAAACTGCTGTACCTTCTAACGGATTCTGATCTGTGTAAGACCTGATACCTGAATTCAATTCATCTATGACCGTAAGATTCTGAACTGAATCTCCTCTGTAAAGTAAGAATCGGTCTATAAAATCAACTGAAGATACAGACCAATTAATGACGGCACCCCCGTCTACAGCTGAAACCGCGGTAAGAACCGGAGCTACTGGAATCCCAATTTCAACTTCTTCAAACACAATTTCGGGTTGATCGGTTAACTCCACACC
>NZ_JAWLDW010000169.1:0-4402 GCF_041686455.1 Rhodohalobacter sp. | reverse complement strand
CCTTTATCCCGATACGTGAACGTATAGATCTCACTCTCCCCTCCATTCTGAAGTGGAATCTGACCGTTGGCATCCCTTGCCGTGACCTGCCAGGCGTAGGTTGCCCCCTCTTCCAGCGGTAAATATTGTAAGGTATAGGGAAGTGTGGTCTGACCGGTCAGCGTTTCAGAAGCTTGCTCTCTGTTACTGTTTATTGCCTGAAGAGGTGTTTGTCCTTTAAAAATTTCCACAAGCAGGAAATCATATTCAAAAAGGCCGCCCATTGAACTGGCGACCGGTGTCCATGAAAAAGTAGGTGTCTCGAAAGTAAGATTTGCTCCGTCCGGCACGGAGACTAAAATTGGCGGCGGCGGATAGCGAATGGCAAATATGGAATTGCCCGGCATGGAGTTAATACCAGACTGCTGAACGTTAGGTCTTGCCGTTATTTCAATAGAGTAGTTCCCTTCGGGTATCGATCCCGATTGAACAACCTGATTTTGCAGTTCTTTATCAAGCTGATTGAGTACATCTTTAGGCGTTACCGGGAAATCAACCTCTTCAAAGAAGTTAGCAAAAACATAGCTGCCCGGCGTAAACGCCTGAGGAAGTGATTCAAATTCAATAATGGTTCGGTTATTCCGGGTAAGCGTAAATTCAAATACAAAATCGACCGGCTGACTGCTAAAGCTGGAGTAGTTGAAGATGACCTGGTATTGCCCGGTTTTGAAATTGGTTTCGATATTATCGGCAAAAGGTGACGATAATACAGGTGGAATTCCCACAATATTCACCTGCGTAGTGCTCTGTGCGAAAGATTGGACAGAGAAAAAACCGATGCATGCAGCAACTAAGAGAGATAGTTTACAGAACTTCTGAATTCCCTTATTTAAGTAATAAATTGTATCGTTTTTACTCATCTTCAACTTTATGAATTAAAATCTTCTTTGATATCTAAAACTTCCTTCAAGCTCTGTGAACTCTCTTCCCGCTCCGGTTAACACATTATTGCTTCTTGTGCGCATAGTGATATTAAAAGAATCGTTTTCTGTGAGGTTATATGAGGAATTCAGACTTCCGGTCAATTGCTGAAGTTCTGATTCTGTCAAATTTCCACCCGGCCCCTCTCTTTCGCTCATATTTCGGTTTAGTCCCGCATTTGCACTGACGCTGAGGCTCCTGTTAAAAAAGGCATAACTGGTTCCCACATTCAGACCCATATTCTGAATCTCAATACCATCAGAGCTATTTGTCATATAGTTTACAGATGAGTTTATCGTAAGACCGATAGGCAATGTAATAGCGTAGTTTAAAGCAGAAGTAATAGATTCTGAACCGTAACTGTCGGTCTGAGCTCCTCCCGGGTTATCAAACTTGCTTTCAATACTCATATATCCCCCGGTTAATGATATATTATGAGTTGTTTCCTCACTCCGAAGTGTTAAACTGGGCTGAACCATTACATTGTGTGAAATTTGAGACTGACTGCTGCCTGTCGTCTGCCCGTCTATCTCCTGAGCCGTAATATTATTCAGAACCAAGCCATACGTTGTATTAACATTCAAATAATCAGTGATGATAAACTGGATATTCGAGTTTGCGTTTGTATTGGTCTGTGTTTGCACCCTGTTACCCAAAAGATTATCGCGTCCCAAAGAAACGTTCGAACTGATATTGATACGATTGTTCATCAATCGCAGAGACGGGCTGATTTTAATCCTTTCCTGATCATCGCGAACGGTTCCTCTGCCGAGTGATTCAAATCCGGGTTGAATTCTCTCATAACCCAAGCCCAGGTTGAAGATATCCATATTCAGAGTTGCATCGGCCATCCCCGCATAATTGATACGGCTACTTGTTCTCGGGGTAAAGATCGTGGTGAAAAACGAAGGAATATCTACTTCATCCATCGAAACAACAGAGCTATTTAAATCACGCGTAAAGAGTGATGCCGTCACTTCACTGGCAATCGTAAAACGCCCGTTTAAGAATTGAACCTGGAAATCGGGAGTAAAGGTCAGGTTCTCTCTGGGGGAGATTTCTAAATTGGTACCTGTAATGGATTCTCTTTCATCTCTGGCATAAAACGTGCTGAAGTGGAAATAGCTGGTTGATGTATTTCCGTAACCTATTTTTGCAGCTCCCGCCCACTGCTCAAAAGCTGGTGTTCTGAAACCCGACTCTAAACTCGGCCTAACAGCCCTTTTTGATCGCCCACCGGTCAACTCCACTAAAAATTTACCGGGATTTGCTCTTATATAACCACCTCGAATTGTTGCTCCGCTCAACCCATATTCCGAAAAACGACCATTTACATCCCCGGCCTGAACATTCAGCCACTTCCAGGTTGCATTAAAACTGAGGCTGTTCATATTCTGACGAAATCTGGAATCATCTGTGGAGTAGTTCATATTAATTCCTGAACTAAACCCAAACAGATTAAAACTCATATTGGCATTCGTCTGAATCATGCCCGGTGCACGTCTGTTTTCAATCCCATCAACTGAATACGCGCTTGCAGTAAGACCGATACTGCCGCCTGCTTCAACCCTGGTAATGTCAGACTCTTCGAGAAATTGACTAAACTGCCCTAATGCATCCTGTACACCGTACAGCAAGAAAAGAAGAAACAATAAGCCGATAATTGATTTTTGAGGCACTTCAGGTAGATTTTTATTCCTTTAATGATGTAAGCGTAAGCCCCCACAAAAAACTTTCATTTTTTTTTCGACTATTTTTCAGGTCCATTAATTCATAACAATATTCCGTAAAAAGAGGACTTGAGTTCAACCTCAAATTTCTCTTAACCGATGTACGAACTTTTTTGATTTGAACCTGTACAAAACCGTATCATCAGTTCTCATTTCCAAAACCTAATTTTATAGAAGTACACAACAATGACCGATTCTCAGATTTTCAGTCACATTGCATCTGCACACAATTTTTCAGCAAAACAGGTTAAAACCGTTGCCGAATTTATCGACGAGGGAGCCACCATACCGTTCCTGGCCCGCTATCGTCAGGAGGCCACCGGAGGGTTGGATGAAGTGCAGCTGCGTACTGTTCGAGATGCGATTGAATTTCACCGGACTCTGGAGGATCGAAAGAAAACAATCCTGAAAGCCATTGATGAGCAGGATAAACTGACGGATGAACTTCGTGAGAAGATCACAGCCTGTAAAGACCTGAAAACCCTGGAAGATCTCTACCTTCCATATAAGAAGAAACGAAAAACTCGTGGCGACATGGCCAAGGAGAAAGGCCTTGAACCACTGGCACAGATGATCTGGGATCAGGAGATTACCGAGGGCGATCCTCTCAAACATGCCGAAGAGTATATCAGCGAAGAACATGATTTGCCAGATGCTGAAACTGCCCTCAAAACCACACTGGATATTGTAGCTGAATGGATCAATGAATCGGTAGATGTTAGGGATAAACTTCGAACCATTATCCGCAAACAGGGAATGATCAAATCAGAGAAAAACCCCGTGATAGAAGGCCGTACTAATTTTGAGGACTATTACGACTACCAAAACCGGGTTCAGTACCTAAAACCTCATCAGATTTTGGCACTGAATCGTGGTGAAAGAGAAAATGTACTTTTTATAAATCTGGAGTTAAATGACAGCCGCACGCTCGACAGCATCGACGATGTGGTAATCACCAATGATCTCTCGATCTTCACTCCCTTTCTGCAGGATGCCGTTGAGGATGCCTACAAACGGCTTTTGATGCCGTCACTGGAACGCGAACTTCGAAATGAACTTACCGAACAAGCTGATGAACACGCCATCCAGACATTTGCCACCAACCTGAAAAACCTGCTGCTTCAGCCGCCATTGAAAGATCAGGTAGTGATGGGCGTGGATCCTGCTTTCCGAACAGGCTGTAAAATCGCTGTTATTGATGAGCTCGGCAAATATCAGGAAGGAACTACCATCTACCCCACTCCGCCACAGAATAAAGTGGAACAGGGAGCAAAGGTTGTCAACAAGCTGATTGACAAATATGGAGTAACCCTTATCGCCATCGGAAACGGAACGGCCAGCCGAGAAACTGAGCAGTTTATCGCTGATGTGATTCAAAAACGAAAAGAGTTGAACAAGGATGAAAACCTCAACTACCTCATTATCAGCGAAGCGGGAGCTTCTGTTTACTCAGCGTCGACCTTGGCACGAGAAGAGTTTCCTGATCTGGATGCGCCTCAGCGCGGAAACATATCGATTGCACGTCGGGCTCAGGATCCGCTGGCGGAACTGGTTAAAATTGATCCAAAATCGATTGGTGTGGGCCTTTATCAACACGATGTGAATCAGACCGAATTGGCAAAAAAGCTGGATGATGTGGTAGAGAGCTGCGTAAACGAGGTGGGCGTGAACCTGAATACGGCAAGTGCCCCGCTTTTGACTCACATCTCCGG
>NZ_JAWLDW010000045.1:0-19664 GCF_041686455.1 Rhodohalobacter sp. | reverse complement strand
AAATTCTACGTTTGCTCTTTCTGTTGGTGATGGCGGAAATCGCCCGGTAAAAACAGGAGATATATTGAGTCGTGAACATGCCCAGATGCTCGATTCCCACCTTGGTAAAATTCTGCATCTCACACAAAACGGTGAGCCTTCTGAGGCTAATCCGTTTTTGGATAAACCGGATGCTCTTCCTGAAATCTGGTCGTTTGGACATCGCAATATTCAGGGACTCGCGTATGATGACGATTCCGGAAATCTTTGGTCGAATGAGCATGGTTCACGCGGAGGTGATGAGCTCAACCTGATCAAACCGGGAGAAAATTACGGCTGGCCCGAGGTAACCTACAGCCGGGAATATTGGTACACAAAGATCTCAGATGAAACCTCCAAACCCGGCATGGTAGATCCAAAAGTGGTGTGGACTCCGGCTCAGGCTCCAAGCGGGCTATTGTTTTACACCGGTGAAATATTCCCTGAATGGCATGGAGACCTGTTCAGCGGTGGACTTCAGGGCGAGCAGGTCAGAAGAATCATCCTGGATGGGGAATCAGTAATGGGTGAGGAGAAGATCCTGATCGGGCGAAGAGTGCGGGATGTAAAACAGGGTCCGGATGGCTATATTTACATCTTAACCGGCCATGATGATGGTGAACTCATACGGATTTTGCCGAAGTAGTGATGCTAATCTCCCCTTGAGGGGAGTACCGCTGTAAGGCGGGGAGGGGTGTTTCTTAGTATGTTTATACACTTCATGTTATAGATTGATTTCGCTGTCATCTTATCCACTTCTGTAACCACAACGAACACAAAGATTGCACAAAGAGCACCAGGGACTTTATGTCCATCTTAACAGAATCTTTAAAGCATGGCATGTACTGACCAAATATTAGTGATTATACCAAAAAGACCTGAAATCACGAAATCTCCCCTTGAGGGGAGTACCACCGTAAGGCGGGGAGGGGTGTTTTTCTGAGGCTTCACAACACCCGATGCTCCAACGAAGGCAGCTTTTTTCGCACCTCCTTCAGATACTCCAAATCCAATTCAGCATAAATCACACCGGGTTCGGTGCCGGCATCAGCTAATATTTTGCCCCACGGGTCGATGATCAAGGAGTGTCCCCAGGTTTTTCTCTTTTTTCCATGTTGTCCGGTCTGTGCCGGGGCAATGACGAAGGCACTGTTTTCGATGGCACGCGCCTGTAATAGCGGCTTCCAGTGAGCTTCCCCGGTCGGACGAGTAAATGCGGAGGGCACAGTAATAATCTCCGCACCTTGTTCTGCCATCTTTCTGTAAAGTTCCGGAAACCGGAGATCGTAACAGATCGAAAGACCGATAGCAGGAAGATTATCCGATTTATAAACAACTCCGTCACGCTTTCCTGCCTGAACCGTATCTGATTCGCGCCAGGTCTCTTCCTCCGAAATCTCAACATCGAACAGGTGAATTTTATCATACGTCGCAGAAATTTCCCCATCAGGATTCACTACAATCGAGCGGTTGTAAATTTTACCGGTTCCCGCCTGTGCCGGATAGCCACCCCCGATAATAGTCACATTCATTTCTTTTGCCCATTCCGGCAATTTCTTTTCAACCTCAGCTGAGATCTCTGAAGACTGTTTCAGCTTTTCTTTCTCATCCCCCAAAAATGCGAAGTTTTCAGGCAGACAAATCAATTTGGCGCCATTTTGTGCCCCTTCCCTAACTCCTTTCTGAACCACCTGCAGGCTGATCTTTACATCAGGCTGACTGTTGAGTTGAACGGCTGCTGCTTTGAGGGTCTTCATAAGGTTGCTATTCATTTTCATTAGGAATGGATGTGGCCTGCCAGGCAACGACCCTCCATTCGCCATCTCGTTTTACAAACGTACCGGTATTGTAGAAATTGAGTTCGGACTCATTCGGATCTGCAAACTCCGCTACCAACCGAAATGCCACTACGGCTGTTTCACCAAAAATCATGATCTGAATATCTTCTCCAGAGTATCGGGTCTCCGGTTCCAAGCTTCGATCGGGATTTTCATTGACCCCACTCATTATGTCCGCTTTGGCAATGCGGTTTCCGTTTGATCCGGTGTAGATCAAATCTTCCGCCCAAAACCGGGCGTGAGTGGCAGCGTCGTTGTAGGAAGCACCTTCCAGAAATTCATGGAGTAGCTCGGTGAGTATCTCTTTTTCTTCTTGATCAGATTGAGCAAAAAGTGAAACAGGAATGGTGAGGATGAGAATCAGCGGCAGATATTTTTTCATAATGATTGTGTTCATGAACATAGGTATTGATCTCATCTATTATAGGAATTTAGAACCCGATCTGCTACCGGATCATTTGATATAAATCCGGATCCGTTACATTGAACCCTTTCAGGGTTCTGAATTCTTCTAACTTCGTAACTCACCTGACAGTATCTGGATTTTCACCGCAGAGGCGCTAAGGACGCAGTGAGTGGCAAAAGTGGAGAAATCTATCTTCTCCTTCGTCATTCGATATTCTTCTGTTCAGTATTCGAAATTCTTTCTTCCCTCAACCCCTTCTCATTCGTCAATCCGCCTGAGGCGGATAAATGTCATTAGCCCCGATTGAAAATCGGGGTAGTAGATTTCAGCTAATTTGTGAACCCCAAATGGGGTTCAATATTTTCCCAAACTGCTTATGAAAGACAAATCGGCAAATTCCTTTAGTGATTAACCCTCGTCTCTTTCCGCAAGATCCATCCAGACCATCGTCTTCTCATCAATCTCTTCGGTAAGTTTGCCATATCGCTCTGATTTCTCTTGAAGCTCCTCAGGATTAAGTGACCCACCGGCCATCTCTTTTTCCAGCTTGGTTTTCTCCTCTTCGAGATTGGCAATCTCTTTCTCGAGCTTATTGAACTCTTTGCGCTCTTTATACGTCAGACTAATAGACTTTTTCTTCTTCGGTTTTGGCTTCGCCTTTTTCTCCTCTTTTTTTGGAGACTTCTTCTCTCGTTCGATACGCCGCTGTTCTGCTTCCTCAGCGTCTTTCAACTCCCGGTATTCCATGTATGTGCCGTGATGATCCCTTATTTCACCGTCTCCCTCAAACACAAAGTAGTGATCTACTAATTTGTCCATAAAAAACCGGTCGTGCGAAACCACAATCAGGCAGCCACCAAATCCTCTTAAGAAATCTTCGATTTTCTGCATGGTCATGAGATCCAAATCATTGGTCGGCTCATCCAGAATTAAGAAATTGGGGTTCTGGATCAGAACCATCATCAGGGCGAGACGCCGTTTCTCTCCACCGCTAAGTTTCCCAACGGGAGTGTACTGAAGCGATCCCGGAAACTGAAAGTGCTCCAGAAATTGAGAAGCCGAAATCTGAGACCCGTCCGACATCTGAATAACCGAGGCAACCTCTTTGATCACATCAATCACGCGTTGACCCTCATCAAAATCTACATCCTGCTGACGGTAGTGACCGAACTGAATCGTTTGCCCGGTATTAATATCACCTGAATCTGCCTCCTCCTCTCTGGTAATAATTTTCAGAAAGGTACTTTTCCCAACTCCATTTTTACCGATAATCCCAATTTTTTCACCTCTATTGAAGGAGTATGAAAAATCATCCAGGATCACGAGATCATCATACGATTTTGAGATATTCTCCATCTCCAGGATCTGTCCGCCCATTCGCTGCATAGATACGTCTAGTTCCAGCTCACTTTCATCACTGCTCTGGGAGACTTTATCTTTTGTCTTGTGAAAAGCATCAATCCGGGATTTCGATTTACCTGTTCGGGCCTTGGGCTGTCTTCTCATCCACTCCAGCTCCTTCTTAAAAAGCTGCCCCGCTTTTTTCATCTCTACTCTCTCCTGCTCTTCACGCTCTGCCTTCTTTTGCAGATAATAGGCGTAATTTCCATTGTGATTGTAAAGCTTTCCGGCATCCATCTCCAGAATATGGTTACAAACCCGATCCAGGAAGTAACGATCGTGAGTCACCATCAACAAGGTGACACTGCTTTTAGCCAGATAATCTTCGAGCCACTCAATCATATCCAGATCAAGATGGTTGGTTGGCTCATCCAGAATCAGAAGATCGGGATCATCCAGCAGAACAAATGCCAGAGCCACTCTCTTCCTCTCACCGCCTGAAAGTGTATTAATGGACCTTTCCAAGTCGTGAATATCAAGGCGGCTTAAAATTTGCTCGAGACGCTGTTCATAATCCCAGGCACTGGCGGCATCCATCGCTGCACTTGCCCGCATATACTCTTCCTGAGTCTCTTCATTAAAGTTTTCGGCCTGCGCCTCTACCGCTTTTTCATATCGCAACACAACTTTGGAAAGGCCGGTGTGTCCTTGTGAAATGTACTCCTGAATGGTTAGATCCGGATTAAGTTCCGGTTCCTGTTCCAGATATCCAACTTTGATATCACTTTGAAACATCACTTCACCGGTATCCTGGACCTCTTTCCCGGCAATGATTTTTAGCAACGTAGATTTTCCCGTTCCGTTTGGGGCAACTAGTGCAGTTTTGTCTCCCTTAGAAAGGCCAAAGGTGATCTTTTCAAATAAAATTTTTGTGCCGAAACTTTTAGAAAGGTTTTCTACAGTCAGATAGGTCATGCAACGAGTCAATCAATTTTCAATGCGATTCAAACCTGAGTTCAAATGGTTATGGCTAATATAGCCAACGCTAAAAGTAGAATTGGGGGTTTGTCCATCTAAAACTATTAAACACCCCTCTCAGTCTCCCCTTGTTAGGGGAGAAGTCATTTTTCACTATCAAATAAACTCAGGTTCACTGTACTGAAAATAAGGTTTTTTACGTCCAACCTCGCCATGAATGCAGAACTTATTTTTCAAGCTTTCGTTTGGTAGACCGGCTCACCCTCTGCAATCATTCCATCTTTCAGGTGTATAATTCGATCTGAATACTCTGCATCAACTGGGGAGTGTGTGACCATAACAATCGTTGTTCCCTGGTCATTGAGCTCTTTAAGCAGCTCCATCACCTCTTTTCCATGGCCCGAATCGAGGTTCCCGGTTGGCTCGTCTGCCAAAATCAATTTGGGGTCTGTAACCACGGCCCGCGCAATGGCCGCCCGTTGTTGCTGGCCACCGGAAAGCTGTTGAGGAAAGTGATTTTTACGGGACGTCATTCCAATTTTATCCAGCGCCTTTTCTACTTTTGCTTTACTTTCTGATGCTTTCAAACCTAAATATTGTAAAGGCAGATCTGCATTTTCGAATACTGTCAGTTCGTCAATCAGATTAAAGCTCTGAAAAATAAACCCGATATTTCCTTTTCTCATCCGCGCCCGGTCTCGCTCTGAGTAACCGGCTGTTTCCTCTCCCAAAAACCGGTAGCTTCCTTCCGTTGGGCTATCCAGCAATCCCATAATATTCAGCAGTGTTGACTTACCACAACCGGAAGGGCCCATGATCGCAACAAATTCACCTTCCCGAACCTCGAGATTTAGACGGTTCAACGCCGTGGTCTCAATCTCATCTGTTCTATAAATTTTTGTCAGGTTTTCTGCTTTGATCATCTTATTTGGTGTTACATTATTGTTATTTCAATCCTCAAGGATTAGCATATCAACTTGCTGAAAGGCATCGTAGCTCGACGTAATGACTTTCTGTCCGGGCTCCAAACCCTCGATCACTTCAAAAAACTCTCGGTTAGATCGTCCCAATCGAACTGCATGCTTCACCGCGCGGTTTTCTTCTTCATCTACTACAAAAACCCAGTTACCTCCGGTTTGTTGAAAAAATGCGCCCCTTGGAAGTAAAAGTGCCATTCCGGAGTCGCCCAGCTCAAGCCGTACCCGAACCGACTGTCCGCGACGAAGAGTCTGCGGAATTTCATCAACAAACTGAAAATCTACCTGAAACTGTCCGTCCTGAATGACCGGATAGACCCGCTCCACAACTACATTGTATGTATCACCGGCAAACTCAAAACTTCCGGATTGACCGGGAGCTACCCTGGCAAGGTAAAACTCATCAATACCTGCTCGTACTTTAAATCCATCCAGTTGATCAATCTGCCCAATCCGTTCGCCTTGCGGGATAGATAGCCCGGGATCCAACTCCATCGTTGATAGTTGCCCCGATATTGGTGCGGTAACAATCAGATTGTCTAAAATCTGCTGTACACCATCCAGGCTGCGCCTCATTCGCTGCTCAGACTGATTGAGTTGAGAAAGCTGCTGATCCATTTGAACGGAATCTCGCCTAAAAGATTCATAGTTCAGATCAAATCGGCTTTTCTGAAATGAGTACTCCAGCTCAGACTCTTCATACTCTTTTAATGAAATCAGCTCCCTGCTAAAAAGAACACTGTCTCTTTCATGCCCGGATTTTGCAAGCTCAAGACGTGTTTTAGAATCTGACAGCTCTTTTTGAAGGTTGAGATGATTTTGCTCCAGATTCAGCCGTGAGTTTCTCACATTGTTAATCTGATCATAAATTCCGGCTTCTTGCTGAAGAACACTAAGCTGTAGTGAAGAATTTGTCAATACAACAATCGTATCCCCCGCCTCTACAATCTCTCCCGACTCGATAAAAATCTGCTGCACAACCCCGCCTTCAACAGCGTCGAGATACGTTGTGCGAATAGGCTGAACGGTTCCGGATACATCAACAAACTCCTGGAAAACTCCTTCGGTGACTTCAGAAATCATCACACGCTCTCTGTCAATCGTAACGGATGATCCTTTATCATTACCGAAGTAGTTGTAAAGAATAAATAGAACGATTGCAACAATCAGAATATATCCTGCTATTCTGATGGGCGACGCTTTCTTTTTTTCAATTTTCTTATCCATGAAACAACATCAACTAAAACTAAACTTATTCATTTTTCAGGCTTTCAGCCGGATTTAGCAAAGCCGCCTTGATTGATTGGGTACTGATCGTGCCAATACTGATCAAAAGGGATAGTATTAAACTTATCACAAAAGTGATCATTAAATAGTACAACAGCTCTATGTGGTACGGGAAACCCGCCAGCCAGCTGTCTGCAGCAAAGTAAATGAGAGGCAGTGCAATCAAGTGCGCTATCAAAATAAGAACAGCGTAATCTTTTGAAAGCAAATAAAATACTCCCGGAGCTGACAGCCCCAGCACTTTTCGTATAGCCACCTCTTTTTCCCGAACTTTCACTGAATATGAAGCCAGGCCAAGTAAGCCAATGCTGCCTACAAAAATAGCGATCAGTGCGAAAACCCCCATTACAGAAGCGACCTTCTGTTCAGTCTCATACAGCTGGTTCAGTCTGTCATCTACAAAAAAGTAATCGAACGGATGAGTTTGATCCAAATCAGCCCAAATAGTTTGAAGGTGTTCAATGGCATCAGAAGGATTATCCGGTGCGAGGCGCACTTTCATATACTCGATATTAGCAATAAGCTGAGTTGTATTCGAAGGAAGATCAAGAATTAAAGGCTCCAGCTCTCTTCGGAGATATGTGTGATTAAAATTCTCAGTGACCCCAATTACCGAGAACTCTTCACCATCCGGATTTCTGAACGTTCTGCCGACTGCATCTTCGGGATCGCCCCAATCCAGGTAATTAACCATCTCTCGATTAATCAATAGAGCCTGATCACCGTCTGTTGAAAAATCCTCAGAAAAATCTCTTCCAGCAATAATCTCAATATCCATTGTCTTTAAAATATCATGGAGTACAAACAACTTGCTGAATGAAGGCGTGTCTTCATTGCCTGAATCGTCAGGTGTATAATCGTATTTCCAGAAATTAGAACCTCCAAAAAGTGTTTGTGAACCCGAAACCTGAAGTATTGATGAGTGATTTAATGCTCTCTGTTTCATCTCATCATAAGACCATATCGCACTGGTCAAGTAAACCGGTACCGCAATTACCTGTTCGGAATCAAATCCAAGATCCTTCTGCTGCAGATGCTGATGTTGAAAATAAACCAGGGAAGTGCCTATCAGCAGAATTGCTGTAATAGAGAATTGAATTGATACAAGGGCTTTTCTTACGCGGGTGCCTTTTTTTCCTTTCGACTGTTTTCCCCGCAAGCTGTCTATCGGGTTAAACGATGAGAGAACAGCTGAAGGATAGAATCCGGCAAGAAGTGCAATTACAACTACAAATACAGAAACTATAATGGCAATTTCCGGCCACTCCAAATTAGCGGACATTAGTTCTCTGCCTGTAAACATTTCAAAATAGGGAAAAGCCAGCCAACCTATTAAAATACCAACTAGGAAAGCAGTTAATGTAAAAATGATGGACTCTACTATGAACTGTCCGGCTATCCCGGAACGTTCGGCCCCCAAAGCTTTTCTCACTCCAACCTCCTTCGATCGGCGAAGTGCAGCTGCCGTCGAAAGATTTATAAAGTTGATGCATGCCAGGGTTAAAATAAAGAGTGCTACAAGTCCAAATAGGTAGACATTTACTGAATTACTGACCGGTTCGATTTCTGCATCAAGGCCTGCCGTTAACCAGATATCATCTAGTGGCTGAAGGCTTAGATCCACGGATTCTGACCCGGTAAAATATTCTTCGTAGTATGGTTCAGATATTTGAGCAATGCTTTGTTCAAGTTCTTGATCATCCACGCCCGGCTCGGTAAGAAGATAGGTCCAAACAGGATTCCATCTCCATCTTGAAACCAACTCTTCATAATTTCCCCATAGATTTCTCAGTGTTGAAAACGGGGTTAAAAAATCAGCTCTAAAATGTGAGTTTTGGGGCCAGTTTTCCATCACACCAGTCACGGTCAGGGCAAACCTGCCCTCAAAATGAAATGTTTTACCCATAGGATCTTCATCCCCAAAGTAGATCCCGGCCACTTCCTCTGTAATAACTACGGAGTTCGGCTCAGATAAAATTTGGCCTGTGTCACCTCTTACCAGGTTAATATCAAACACTTCAAACACTTCAGGATCCGTGAAGAAAAACTTGCTTTGCCGGATAACTACATTATTGTCAGGGTTTTTGATTGAAACACTTTCACTTTCCAAATCAAAAAATCTCACCGTTTTGGCTACGGTACCCTGCAATTCATTGTCGATTAATTCTTTTAACGGGATAGGAGTAGTAACTGCCCGTCCGTCATTTTCACCATTATTTTGAATAGCTTGAGTAACACGATAAATTCGTTCACTTTTTTCGTGATACTCGTCATATGAAAGCTCATTGAGCACATAGATACCTATAAGGAGACAGCTTGCAATGCCAACCGCCAATCCCATTAGATTTACAACAGAAAACAGAGGTGTCCTCCTCCAGTTCCTGAATGCAATCTTTAAAATTAAAAGTAGATTTACCCTGTGCACTCCCATACTATTATCCGATAGTCCTAAAGCTTTCCTTACTTATTCAAGAGTGGCGAAGTGGGTGGCTGTTACAAAAAAGTTTATTTTTAACATTTACATAATTATGTGTTGATCCTTAATACTCTCTTTGCAAAGATTTCCTACATTGAAAACTATGTTTTAATGAGTCCATTATATGTTTGATCGTGCTTTTTTATATAAACTAGTGGTTGCTAAAATGCCTTTTGGGCAATTTAAAGGCAGGAATATTACTTCACTTCCGGTTCACTACCTCGAATGGTTTCATAGAGAAGGGTTTCCCGGTGGAGTTCTAGGTCAGCAACTGGCTACTATGTATGAAATAAAAACCAATGGGCTCGACCATATTCTTGATCCAATAAAAAAAGAGATCAAACATCAACAACATAAATATTAAAGAAATTAGTTATGCTGGTATTAGTCATTAACTGCGGAAGCTCATCTGTTAAATACAATCTAATTCAAACAGAGGAACAGCAAGATGTCTGCAAAGGAATTGTAGAGAGAATCGGTGCTGTAACTTCCATAGTAAAGCACGAACCTGAAGAGAAAAAGCACACGAAAACCACACAGGTTATTGCCAACCACGAAGAGGCTCTGCAGGAAATCATGAACTACCTACTTAATGAGAAGAACGAGATAATCTCTTCACCATCAGATATTAAAGCGGTTGGGCATCGAGTTGTGCACGGTGGTGAGATGTTTAAAGACTCCGTATTGATAGATGAGGATGTTACACATGCCATTGAAGAGGCTTTTGACCTGGCACCACTTCACAATCCGAATAACCTGAAAGGAATTGAAGCTGCAAAAAAACACCTTCCCACAATCCCGCATGTGGCCGTTTTTGACACTGCATTTCATCACTCATTACCCGCAAAAGCTTATCTTTACGGGATTCCTAATCGTCTCTATCGGCGCTATAAAATTCGTAAATATGGATTTCATGGAACATCACATTACTACGTCAGTCGGCAGTATTATAAATTAATCGACAAGCCTGTTGAAGAGACTAAAGTGATTACATGTCATCTTGGAAACGGAGCTTCTATTGCTGCAATTGATGGTGGAAAATCTATAGATACCTCAATGGGATTCACACCTCTTTCAGGTCTTGTGATGGGAACACGAAGCGGGGATCTCGATCCATCTATTCTTTTTTACATCATGGAGAAAGAAGAAATAACAATGAATAGCCTCCATGCTCTTCTGAACAGGCACAGCGGACTGCTTGGCCTGAGTGGATATGCCAGCGACATGCGGGATCTTCTTGAAGAAGCTCGAAACGGAGACCGGCGGTGCCAGCAGGCTGTAGATGTATTCTGCAATAAAGTAAAACAGTTTATTGGATCATATATCGCAACACTAAATGGCTGTGACTCTATCATTTTTACAGCAGGTATTGGCGAAAACTCCGCTGAAATCCGTGAACGAGTACTTGCCAATTTGGATTACATGGGCATAAAAGTTGACTCCGAAAAAAATCAAAATATACAAAGAGGGGAAGTTCAGAAGATAAGTGCTGATGACTCTAAAACAGACATCTACGTTATACCAACCAATGAAGAGCTGGTAATCGCCATTGATGCTGCGAAAATTGCCCAGGCTACACATCAAAGTCCCTGGTTGTAGTTTTAAGGTCCCCTCTCGAGAACTTGTCCGACTACCGGCGGAGGGGATTGAGGGGTGTGTTAAATTGGCTAGAGTTTAGTATTTCAATCTTAACTAGCCTTTCCTATATCTTCTGGACTTAGGTAGACCACTTTAGTCGTTCAGTCGTGTATTTAAACTTTCTCCCATTACTCGACAGTCCGCTTGGAGCGGACCTTCGAATATTTAAAGTATATGTGGATTTCGAAACCTCCCCTCTCGAGAGGGGAAATCGTTAGACCGCTCAAAGCGGTCTGACGGTAATACAATTCATTAACTAACCCCTAGGTACCAGCATCGCGCTAATGACTTCATCCTGGCGTGTGCGGATGTTTTGCAGCACTTTTTCGGTTGGTTCTGCATCCAGTTGAATGGTGCAGCAAGCAGCCAGTTTTCGATCAAAAATTACATTCTCAAGCTCTTGAGCGTTTATTTTTGCTTCTTTCAACTCATTCATCACATTCGCTATAACACCGGGTTTATCGTAATGACGAACGACCAGCTGCCACGGCGACTCTGTATGCTCACACCGGTTCAGCCAGTTTCGAACTTTACCTTCCTGTAGATAGCCCCGTACGATATCTACAGCATCATCGGCAACCGCCATTTGAGCCTGATAGGTACTTGCTCCAATATGATGTGTTATACACACGTTATCTAATCCCTGAAAACGGCTTTCAAACTCGCCTTCTTTAAATTCCGGTTCATCGCTAAATACATCCAGGCCGGCTTTTAACCTTCCGCTTTTCACCTCTTCATATAGAGCGTCTTCATCAACTACACCGTCTCTCGATGTATTAATGAACATTGCTCCGTCTTTTAAAGCAGATAGTACATCTTTAGAAATAATTCCTTTGGTTTCTGCATTCATCGCCAGATGAACACTTAGAATATCGGATACTTTCGCAGCCTCCAAAATGGAGTCCGCATACTCTATTTCCATCTCATCAGCTACTTCCGGAGTTAGCGACCTGGACCATGCCACTACATTTAGTCCAAACCCTTTAGCCCTTTTAATAACTTCCTGACCAATCATACCTGTGCCAATAATCCCTATCGTTTTACCAAACAGGCCATCCGCCTTGGAGTATGCGGCTTTATTCCATTTTCCGTCATTGAAATCTGCTACATTTTGCGGGATAAATCGGTCCAGAGAGAGAATAAGCCCCATGGTAAGTTCTGCAACCGCTATCGCATTTTTTCCGGGACAGTTTGCAACGTAGATTCCCTTACCGCTGGCCGCTTCAATATCAATATTATTTACACCTGCACCGGCCCGGATGATCAGGCTCAATCTTGGACTGTTTTCAATACACTCCCTATTCACAACCGTCGACCTGACAATTAAAATTTGAGCCTCAGACAACCCAGCTCCAAGATCTGATTCTTTCAGCCCAGGATTGTTTTTTACTTTCAGCCCCATCTCTTCCAATTGGTTAACCGCTTCATCCGGCAATTTATCTGCTATGGTAACATTCATAATCTCATCTCTTTTTTAATATGATTGAATTTTCTCTAAATGTACGTAAAGGCTTTTTTTCTACAAAGAATTTGGCGCTGTTTTTGGACTTCCTCAAACATCAAGTTATTTTGTACTAAAACATTAGTACTATGAAATACATTACTTTCTCTCTCTTGTTTTTTCTGGGAGGCTGCGCACTCTTCAAACCCTCCCTTCACTCTCAGCTTGAACCACTCGACATGACCTTTGTTGAAGGCGGCACATTTGTAATGGGTGATGTGATTGAAGAAGAAAATGATGACTCACTTCCACTGCACAAAGTTACCCTGTCCGATTTCTATATCGGAACTTTTGAAGTTACCTACCGCCAGTATGATGCCTTTGCAAGTGCAACCGACAGAGAACTTCCCCGTGATGATGGACGAGGCAGGGGAGAAAGAGCTGTTATTTTTGTGAACTGGTACGACGCACTCGAATTTTGTAAAGCGTATGGATACAGATTGCCAACAGAGCAGGAATGGGAATATGCTGCACGGTCGGGTGGTAAAGAAGAAATCTATGCCGGTACTGTCGACCCTGACAGCCTCGATTATGTGGCCCGCAATAAAAACAATAGCGGCGGATACTCTTTTCTTGTTGGCACCAAAGAACCCAATGGACTGGGGCTTTATGATATGAGTGGAAATGTAGCTGAATATATAGGTGAATACTACCCATTTTATAAAACCGACCCCGATTCTATCGATTACTATCCACTCGAAGAACGCGCCATGCGCGCTATTCGTGGCGGTAGTTTCAATCAGCAGGATAACGTACTGCGAACTTATTGGAGAGTTGGAGTATTAGCAGAACTCGAAAATCATACCATTGGATTTCGATGTGCTGTTTCAACCTAAATAATCAATCTTTAGCTACCACGCTTCTGATCGCATAAGGCATAGCTTCCAGGCGTTCTTTCTGAATCGGCTCACCGGTATCAATACAAATCCCATAATTACCGGTCTCGATTCGATCTAATGCCACAATTATTTGATCCAGTTTTTCTACCTGTTTCTCAATCTTCTTCAGGATCGTAGCTTTGCGATTCTCCTTTGTGCCTAAGTCGGCCTGATGATGATCTTGTGAAGATTGAACATCATCTGCAGTACTATTTAACGAATCTAAACTATCTCTAAGCTCCTGAATCGTTGTTTCGGTCTCTCTCTTTTCCTGATTCAGTTTCTCTTTAAAATGATCGAGCTCTTCTTCGGTTAGTGGTGTATTATTTACCGGTGTTTTTTGAGTAGACATAATAGATCATCATTTAATTAATCTTCTATATATATAACAATGATTTTCAGGCGTCATGAGTTTCTTTAAGTAATCTGCTTGCTGGTCGTTACCTCTACTACAAAGATACTTTGAGTAATATTAGAGAGGATCTCCTGGTTCTCATTTTCTATAATCTTTTTCCAATGGTTCTGAATATTGTTCCAACACTTTTTCAGAACCTGTAAGTGCAACTTCACCAAACGGTTTAATCCACTCTCCTTCTCCACTATCAATGCCGGGCAGAACATCCGTTGTCCTCCTTCCAATCACCTCCTCCCTTTTCAGTCCGGTTAGCTTTTCAAACGCTTCATTGACTTTCAAAAATTTGTAGTCAGCAGGTCTGTTTTCGCTGTCTAGTACAACCTGATGGTAAGCAAAACCGAAAGGAGAAGAGTTTAATATTGATTCTGAGAGCTTCATTTTAAAATTTCGTTCAGTGTACTTTTATCAAATAAATTACTGAGCCCTCTCCGTAAGCCAATCGTAAATTTTCTTTGAAATTTCGCGCCCCACATCTCTCCCCCGATCTTCATCGGGCAGGTTTTTGGAGAGAAAAATCAGAACATACGATTGTCCGTCTGGCAGATAAAATATCCCCGAATCGTGACGCACACCTGTAATAAACCCGGTTTTATTTGCAGCAACCACATCGTCGGGCAGATATTCAGGAAGCACATCCTGGTAATATTGATCTTTTAATACCTCAACCATCACGCTGTCCATTTCCGGACTCACCGCCGTTCCATTGGCGATATGCTCATAAATGATCCCGAGATCTTTTGCCGTTGTGCGGTTGCTAAGCCCTTGATCAAAGGCTTTCAGATCCTCCACTCCGCGCAGAACCTGTATATTTTCTGCCCCCAGGTCACGCATGGTTTCTGTTGTCTCTTCGGCGCCCACAAGGCGAATCAAAAGGTTGGTGGTTAAATTGCTGCTGTAGGTGATCATTGCGTGGTTCAAATCGTAAAGGGTGGCCATCTCGCCAACGCGGCGCTCAAATGGATCATCTCCGTCAGGATCCAGTGTTAGCTGAAATTCTGATCCATCCACAATACTGTAGAACTTGTTTTCCACCTCAATAGAGTCGGATAGTTCAAACTCCCCGGCTTCAGCCCTACGAAACAGTTCAATCATTACCGGGGTTTTCATCGTGCTGGCGGCATGAAACAGTGTATCCTCATTGATGGCAAAGAATCGATCCGGCTCCTGCAAATGCTGAAACCAAATGGCAAATGTACCTTCTTCCTCTGAAATATGATTTTCAATATCGGCCTTAAGCTGATCAACGGATTTTGGAGATGAGCAGGCAGAAACGAAAAGCAGGGCAAACAGTAAATATTTATACATATATAGATTTGTTGGACTTAAGATTTTCTATCAGAAAATATAAAAACGGATGAACATTTCCGGTTAATTCTTATTTCAATATAATTGAGAAGGCTTTGCAAAAATAGCGAAAAGGTGTCCTTCTGAGCCCGCCTGCGCTAAAGCTTCTGCAGACAGGCCTGCTAGTTCCCAAAAGCATTCGGAAATCGGAAGATGGGCCCGCCGAAGAATCTCTAGTCTGTACCTACGAATTAGGAGATCCTTCGCTACCACTCAGGATGACTATTTCGTCACCCTGAGCTTGTCGAAGGGTCTACTGATGTAAATCTTTAGTATGGGTAGATCTTCCACTGCCGTTCCCCGTAAAACAGTCGGGCCACAGCAGGATGACATATAAGGTTTTGCAAAGCCTTCTTATAGAATATTCACATCTAATCATCCCCCATACCCCCTTCAAAGGGGGATTTTCCATCCTCACATTCTCATTTCCATCAATCTATATCAAACATTTCCCCGGGCAGATAGATATCGAGCTGAATATTCCGGGCGCCTATCTTTCCATTTTCAACTTTTGCCTCACCTGATCGATTTTGATACACCAAAACCTGCGAATTTCCTACCACTTCGGCTTGGTTTCTCTTTACAAGAATTGCCGTCGATTCACTGATACCAATCCCGACATGATCCGGATACTCCATCACGGCCGTCAGCAGCCGATTGTTTCTGGCCCGCTCTACAAAGTGCTGATCCACAATCACTCCTTCAATTAATCCAAGTCCTTCATCTGTTACCATGTTATCCTTCTCCAGATGGTAAAACGTTGAGGTGTAGTCCGGATAGTTGGTCTGGTCTCCTGTGATCATAACTCGGCTCATAATGGCCGCGCCGGCACTGGTACCCGCTATCATCGCTCCGTTCATGTATGCGTTTTCGATGGAGCCTGCAATTTCGGGAACAGATTCCACAGCTTCCATAAAGCGAGACTGGGAACCGCCTGTAATATAAATTAAGGATGCATTTTCGAGAGAATCAGAAGCTGATTCTGAAAACTCGTGCCGTCGCTCAAAATCGTAGAAGCGAGTATTCTCAATGGCCTTCTCCCTGAACTGTCGCTCGCCATAGTAGCCGGATGTATCGGGGTCAAAACCTGACATGGTTAAAACAATCGCGTAATTTTCCGGATTCTCAAGTTCCGTTTCTGCGATAATCCGATCGAGCATTACGTCCGGCCGGCTGCCGCCACCGATGATGAGCAGAGAGCCTTCAGGACTGTTTACATTTGAACCTTCTCTTTCAGTACATGAAAAGCTAATTAAAGCTGCCGAAATGATTCCAATAAGTAATAGATGTTTTTTCATTTCTGATGTTTTATTCGTTGTCATAAAAAAAGCACCGAAGCGTGAACTCCGGTGCTTGTACAAAATTTACAAATCCTGTCAATTCAGCTTAGCACTGAGTTCCATCATATGTTGGGTTTTGACATAGGTTTGGATTTGCATCTAAATCTCTACGAGGTATTGGCAGAACGAGTTTTGGATCATCGAATGATCTGGTTCCAACGTTCCGTTGATTACGCTTAATATCATGAAGCAGATTTCCTTCAAACATCAGCTCAAGCTTTCGCTCCAAGAGAATTGCGTCCAGGTCAAGATCAACTTCATCCAATGGATCGAGATTTACACGATCACGAATTCGGTTGATATCATTGAGGGGTGTATCCCCTTCATCTTCACCCAAAACAAAGTTTGCCTCTGCTCGAGTAAGATACATCTCAGCCAGACGAATTACGTTCACCTGATCATCTGTTGGGCGGTTCCATTTACCTGATCGAAGAACTCCTTCAGCAGGATCTTCATAAAACAGGTCTAACCGTTCGTCACCCGCCTCATATTCATCAATGTGCAGTTGATTGATATCGATATCGCCACGACTGTCTGCACTATAAAATGTGAACAAACTATTTGTTCCATCCTGCGCACTGTTCTGCATGGCAAAAATATCTTCTGTCGTATTTTCAGGTTGATTGAAAACATCGGCAAATGTTGAACGAAGTTCATAAAGATCCGATTCAATCACCCTATTAGCTTCGTCACGTGCTTCTTCATACTCTCCCCTTTGCAAGTGAACCCGAGAAAGTACTGCGCTGGCAATCATAGAGTTTACGTAGTAGGATCGCTCTGGATTGACATCATCCAGTAGATTTTTTCCGTCTCTCAAATCATCAATGATCTGATTATAAACTGCATCTACCGATGCACGAGAAACATTTGCTTCCTCACCAATTTCAGTAGTTGGTGTTAAAACCAATGGCACACCTGGTTGATTATTTGCCTGCCCGGCTTCATATGGAGGTGCAAAAAAACGGATTAATTCAAAGTAGATCATACCGCGAATCAATTTAGCTTCCCCTTCAACACGATCTTTATCAGCTCCTTCGAGTAAATCGAGCCCACTCAGAGCTGTATTTAAGATATTTATAGTGTCGTATGAGTCAATCCACGTTGACGTTAGCTGACCATTGTCATAGAGCTGCTCTTTGGCCCAGATTTGACGGGGGCCAAAAAATGTACCGGTAAAGTCAAACTCACCGGATGCTGCTAAAAAATCAGCCGTCATCATATACCAGCCACCGTAGAGGTCGCCATCACCCATTGCATCGTAAGCACCAACAAGAACAGATTTTACGTTATCTGCATCGGTCAATACCTGTTCCGAGTCAATAGACTGGTATGGGTCTACTTCTAGCAAACCATCACAAGCAGGCAGTATAAACAAAGCAACTGCGAGTCCTGTTATATAGAATTTTAGTTTTTTCATAATATCAATATTTAAAACTTTTTGATTTACAATGACTTATTTGGATTAAAAGCCAATGTTAACACCGAATGAGATAGTTCGGGCCTGAGGTACTGAATAAAATTCATTACCAATATTCAGGTTATTTGACTGACTATAAAGGTCAGTATTCACTTCAGGGTCCCATCCGGGATAATCTGTAAAGGTCAGGAGATTTAAACCTGAAACGTAGAGCCGAACTCTTTGCAGATTTAATCTGTCTAATGCGCTCTGCGGCAGAGTATATCCAAAAACTACATTCTTCAGCCGCAGGTATGAAGCATCATGAATATATCTTGAAGATGGGTTTGATCCATTTCCACCAAAGAGTCTCGCCTCAGGCACATCTGTAATATCGCCGGGCTCTTGCCACCTGTTCAGCTGGTTCTTTGTTTGATTATCAAAGAAATCTCCGTTAGCAGACTGGTATCGACCACCGCCATTGTAAATATCGTTTCCGTAAACAAACTGCAGAAGAACATTTAAATCGAAATTCTTGTAGCTGAACCTGTTACCCAGCCCACCGATAAAGTCAGGGTTTGGATCACCAATCACTACATCATTTGCTTCAGAATAACTATTAGTTGTTCCCGCGTCGTAATCTTTTCCATCTTCGCTGTGGAGGTGGTAGAGGGCATCTCCGTTATCGGGATCTACACCCGCATACTCTTTACCCCACATTACGGCAATGGGCTCACCTTCAACAGCTCTATTCAGGAAACCACCCGTAATAACCTGTCCATCAAGATCTGTAATCTTGTTACTATTGAATGCAATATTGAAGTTTGATGTCCACTGAAATTCACCAACCAGGTTGTGTGTATTCAATACAAACTCAAACCCTTTATTTTCCAGCTCACCAACGTTTCGCAGTTGAGATGTAAAGCCTGAAGTTGCAGGAACATTTACGTTCAATAGTAGGTCATCTGTTTTCTTGATATAGTAGTCAACCTCACCACTGATTCGATCACCTACCAATTCAAAGTCAAGACCGAAGTTATACTGAGCAGTTCGCTCCCATTTTAAATCCGGATTTGGTGTCTGACTAGGAGAAAGTCCAGAAAGACCCGCATACCCTGTTCCGCCATACAATCCTCTTGATGGGAAATTACCGATGTTGGCATTGCCCGTTAAACCATAACTGGCTCTGAATTTAAGAAAACTCAGGAAATCTACATCACTCATGAACTCCTCTCGGCTCACAATCCAACCTGCAGATATTGACGGAAAGAAACCATATCGTTCATTCGAACCGAACCTCGAAGAACCGTCTACACGGGCACTTGCTGACAGCAAGTATCGATCCTTAAACGTATAGTTCGCTCTTGAGAAATAAGAGAGAAACCTGAAAACGGTCTGGGTCGTTGATCCGCCTGTAATATCAGCAGCACTTGCCAACTTTGTAAAACTATCGGTAGGAAAGTTCGTACCTGATACAAACGTCAGATAGCGATCGGAACTTTGGTAACTCATACCGGCCACTGCAGTCAGTTTGTGATCTTCAGCAAACTGTGTGTCCCACGTCAGATAATTGTTTGTCGTGTAATTCACAATATTTACAATTCGTGAATCACCATATCCATTCGTATTCTCACCAGCATTGGTGTTTCTATCGGCATAGTAATCTTCATTCTGGAACAATAGATCTAAACCCAGATCACTTCTAAACTGAAGGTTTGGAAGAATGCTATAATCGGCATAAAGATTACCAACATTCCTAAATACAGTCTGGTTGTTGTCTACACCCTGAACGTGACGAATAAAGTTATAATAGAGTGTATTCTCATTTGGC
>NZ_JAWLDW010000044.1:0-19750 GCF_041686455.1 Rhodohalobacter sp. | reverse complement strand
TCAATAATTTTATCGAGCAGGTGATTGGCTTCATCAAATAGTTTGCGAGCTTGAGCTCCGGCATGATGGTCCTGTAAAATATCCGGAAAGTTGCCTTTCATTTCCCATGCTATGAAAAACGGTCCCCAGTCAATATAGCGACGAAGTTTCGACAGAGGAAAGTTTTTAAAAGCTGTAATTCCGGGGTTGACCGGCGGGGTGATTCCAGTTTTTCCCCAATCTATCTGTGTACGGTTTTCCCTGGCTTTATCAATAGGGAGATAGGTTTTTTTCTTTCCTCGGGTGCTGTACTGCTCACGTAAACCTTCATATTCGGATTTGATCTCATTCAAAAATCCATCTTTTAGTGTTTCTGAAACAAGTCGGTTTACAACAGTTACACTTCGAGAAGCGTCCAATACATGAATAACGGGTTCATCGTAATTGGGAGCGATTTTTACAGCTGTATGCATTCTTGAAGTGGTGGCGCCGCCGATCAGCAGTGGAGTTATGTAACCACCTTTCTTCATCTCTTTGGCAACATGTACCATCTCGTCGAGTGACGGGGTAATCAAACCACTGAGGCCGATTACATCTACCTTGTGTTCCTTTGCCGCAGCCAGAATTTTATCCGCTGGATTCATCACACCAAGATCAATGACTTCATAATTATTGCAGCTCAGCACTACCGAGACAATATTTTTTCCGATATCATGTACGTCGCCTTTCACAGTAGCAAGCAGAACTTTTGCTTTTGGTTTACTCTCTTTGGCTTGATCCTTTTCGGCTTCGATGAATGGAATCAGAATGGCAACACCTTTCTTCATTACCCGCGCGCTTTTTACAACCTGGGGCAGAAACATTTTTCCGGCGCCAAAGAGATCACCAACGATATTCATACCGTCCATCATTGGCCCTTCAATTACCTCAATTGGATGATCATACTTCTGACGGGCTTCTTCCACATCTTCTTCTATGTAATCTACAATTCCTTTTACGAGTGCGTGTTGAATTCGTTTTTCAACAGACTCTTCACGCCATTCATCTCTCTTCTTTTCTGTTTTTTCTTCACCTTGATCTTTTATACGGTCGGCATACTCAATCAGGCGTTCAGTGGCATTATTACGGCGGTTCAGAAGTACATCCTCAACCAGCTCCTTTAGCTCCGGTTCAATCTCCTCATATACTTCGAGCTGAGTAGGGTTAACGATAGCCATATCGAGTCCGGCCTGAATGGCGTGATAGAGAAATGCGGAGTGCATGGCTTCACGAACCGTGTTGTTGCCACGGAAAGAGAATGAGATGTTGCTCAACCCTCCACTGGTTTGAGCTTTCGGCAGATTATTTTTGATCCATTTCACAGCTTCAATAAAGTCCACGGCGTAGTTGTTATGCTCCTCAATTCCCGTTGCAACAGTTAAAATATTCGGGTCAAGAATGATATCCTGTGGTGCAAATCCTACCTCATCAACCAGAATATCGTACGCACGTTTACAGATCTCTTTCCGGCGCTCCAGCGAATCGGCTTGCCCCTCCTCATCAAAGGCCATCACAACCACAGCAGCTCCGAAATCCAGAATTTCTATCGCCTGTTTTTTAAACTCCTCTTCGCCCTCCTTCAGGCTGATGGAGTTCACAACGCTTTTTCCCTGCGTGGTTTTGAGTCCTGCTTTAAGAACACTCCACTTTGAACTGTCGATCATAAAAGGGATACGGGCAATATCCGGCTCAGCGGCCATCAAATTGATGAAATCTGTCATGACCTGTTCTGAGTCGAGCAGACCTTCATCCATGTTCACATCAATGATCTGCGCTCCGCCTTCAACCTGATCGCGTGCAACAGAAAGTGCTTCATCGTGCTCCTCATTTTTAATCAGGCGCTTAAATTTAGCTGATCCCGTTACGTTAGTGCGCTCTCCAATATTGACAAAATTAGTATCCGGTCTAACCACAAGCGGTTCCAGACCGCTAAGACGTAAATAGGGTTTTGGTTCAGATTTTTTTCTCGGTTTATGATTTGCAGCTTCTTCAGCGATAGCACGGATATGATCAGGTGTGCTTCCGCAACATCCGCCCACCATGTTAACCAGTCCTTCTTCCGCATAATTTTTTAACTGCTTAGCCATGTAGCCGGGTGACTCGTCATACTCGCCCATCTCATTCGGTAAACCGGCATTAGGATACAGACTCGTGAAACAGCTCGCATGTTTTGACAGCTCCTGAATGTATGGTCTCATCTGGCTGGAACCGAGAGCACAGTTCAGTCCGATACTCAAAAGTGGGCTTGCATGCTGCACTGAGGTCCAGAACGCTTCCGTTGTTTGTCCGGAGAGAGTTCGGCCACTTTGATCCACAATGGTTCCTGAAATCATAATCGGGAGCTGCCGTCCAATATTTCGCATATGACGATGCGCAGCGTAGATAGCTGCTTTACAGTTCAGTGTATCAAAAACAGTTTCGATCAGAAGTGTATCCACACCACCGTCTACCAGGCCGCGAATTTGCTCTTCATAGGCATCGGCAAGGGAATCGAAAGTGATGGCACGGTAACCGGGGTTTTCCACATCAGGGGAGAGGGAGAGCGTTTTGTTGGTTGGCCCGACGGCTCCGGCTACAAACCTGGGTTTATCAGGATTATTTTGTGTGAATGAATCTGCGGCTTCCCGGGCAACTTTTGCCGAAGCTACGTTGATCTCATAAGTAAAATCCTGAAGCTGATAGTCCTCTTGCGAAATAGGGTTGGCATTAAAGGTATTAGTTTCGATAATATCAGCCCCGGCATCCAGAAATTGAGAGTGAATCTCACGTATAATATCGGGTTGAGTAACGCTCAAGAGGTCATTATTCCCCTTAAGTTCATTATCAACATTCTTAAATTTACTACCCCGAAAGTCATCTTCAGATAGTTTGTAGTCCTGAATCATGGTTCCCATTGCTCCGTCGAGAATGAGAATACGTTTCTTAAGTATAGAAAAGAGCGGATGAGCGGAACGTGGCATAGAGAAATTTCTTTATTAACTGCTAAACTTGTGAAACTGAAAAATCTACATTTTAGAGCTTAAAAGCATGTTTTGATTTCGTAAATTTAGATCTAAGTTCTAAAGTGAAGTTATAGTATGATAAATCCTGTATGAAAGTAAGTGAACATTACGACAGAGCAACGGAACCGCTCATTTCGTTCGAAATTATCCCTCCAAAGAGGGGAGGAAGTGTAAAAAGTGTTTTTGAGTCGCTCGACCTGATTACCAAAAAAGTAAAGCCTCCATTTATTGATGTCACGTACCATGCCGCTGAATCACACATTGAGGAACAGCCTGATGGATCATTAAAGCGAATAATACGCCGAAAACGGCCCGGAACGATCGGGCTTTGTGCGGCTATTTTGCATCGTTACGATATCGACCCTGTACCGCACCTGATATGTGAAGGGTTTACAAAAGAAGAGAGTGAAGATGCGCTTATTGAGTTAAACTATTTGGGCATTCATAATGTATTGGCCATCAGAGGAGACAATACCGGAACTCAGGTTCCAATGCATACAAATGGAACAACAAACAAATATGCCATTGAATTGGTAAAACAGATTCAAGATATGAATCAAGGGGATTATCTTGAGGATATTGCGAATGCACAGAGGACGGATTTTTGTATAGGCGTTGCGGGTTACCCGGAGAAACATTTTGAAGCGCCAAATCTGGACTGGGATATTCAGCGACTGAAAGAGAAGGTAGATGCCGGTGCAGATTACGTAGTCACTCAGATGTTTTTTGATAACAGCGTATATTTCAACTTTGTGGAGAAGTGTCGCAAAAATGGTATTGATGTACCGATTGTACCCGGATTAAAAATTCTTCGCAATGAAAAACATCTGAAGTCTCTTCCCAAGTATTTTCATTTAAACATTCCGGATGAACTTACCGAGAATATTAGTTCAAACCCCGAACGGGTAGATGAGATCGGAGTTGAGTGGGCTCAAAAACAATCTTTAGAGTTGATGGAAAACGGTGCTCCGGGCATTCATTACTACATCATGGGAAATCCGCAGCCGGCATTAGATGTTATTGATTTTCTTAGAAAGAAATAAGGTTCAATTGAACATGAAAAAAATTTTGATCGCAGATAGCGGAGCTACCAAAACGGATTGGCTCTATGTTGAGGATGAGATCCGTGATTTTTTCAGGACCGGAGGACTTCACCCGGCTTTTTTGAATCCTGTTTCTGATGCAAATGAACTGAAATCGGAACTGCCGAATGTTCAGCCAAACCGTATCTACTTTTATGGAACCGGACTTGGTAATCAGGCGTCAGATGAAAAGATTCATGCACTACTAAGAAAGGCCTTTCCCACTGCAAATAGTATTGAAGTGAAGAGTGATCTGGAAGGCTCGGCCCGGGCTTTTTTCGTTGAAGGCGACGGAGTGGTTGCTGTTCTTGGAACCGGATCTATTTGCGCAAAAGTTAAATCAGGTAAACCGGTTCACAAATCTGCAGCTTTGGGATTTGCCATTGGAGATGAAGGGAGTGCAGCCGACCTGGGTCGAAGAATTTTACGGGGATATTTTAGAAAACACTTTTCGAATGAAACTGACAATTTTCTGAGTCAGACTTTATCACCTGATAATTACGGGGATATGATGGCTAGAATCTATCAGTCAGATAAACCAAATCGTGAGCTGGCATCACTGGCCGGAGAAGTACTGAATGAACCTTTCCCGGAGGAGCTTTCTGATTTGATCAAAGCAGCATTTCAGGATTTTGTTGATCAACAACTCTCAATACTGGATTTGAATGGGGATGAGAAGATCATTTTTACCGGGAAAGTTGCTGATGTTCATAAGGATAAATTAATTGATGTAATGAAAAAGGCCGGATTTTCGGATGTAGAAGTTCGATACCCGGTGATTGAATCATTTTTGGAACAAGTTAAAAGCAGTACAATCAAATTTTGGTAAGTTGTAATTGAACAATGAATACTTTCGTGATTAGTTATTAGATTGTATTGTAATGAATTAAAGATATCAATTCCATGAAAGCAATAGAATTGCATAGCAAAACGGATGAGAATGGTCGGGTTAAAATCGACCAGGAAACAGGTTATGAAAATAAAAATGTTCGTGTATTAATATTGGTCGACGACTCTGAAGAAAGTGTTTTAAGTGAAGCAGGGTGGTTTGCTAGTACCGTTAAAATCCCCTCTTTTGATTTTTTGAAGGATGATAAACAGAACATCTACACAATAAGTGATGGTGAGCCGTTCGAAGATTAAATACTCAATTGTTTTGGTTCCATTTCCCTTCGATGATTTTTCTGACTTGAAAGTAAGACCGGCTCTATGCCTGACTTCATCGGTTGGAAAATTTGAGCATGTGGTGATCTCATTTATATCCATTGTTATACCAGACAAATTAGAACCTTGCGATGTTTTGATTGAGCAGGGTAGTACATCATGGGAAAAGACAGACCTCCATGTTGATTCCGTTCTAAGACTTCACAAACTTGTAACGATTCCAAAATCACTGATTAAGCGAAAACTTGGTGAATTGGATAATGAATTAAAAGAAAATATAAAGCAGAAACTTGATCATCTTTTTGAATTAGAATAATTACAGAAATTTTGACACTCACAGATACTCACTGCCACCTCTACCTCGAACAGTTTGAAGAAGATATTGATGAAGTATACCGAAGATCGGTAGAAGCAGGAATTACCCATATTTTCCTTCCTGCAATTGATTGGAAATCGTTTAAAAAGATGGATGATCTACATCATCCGGAAATTACTTTTTACAAAATGGCTGGTATCCATCCTTGCAGCGTGGAAGATGTATGGCCGTATGAGGAGCAGAAACTCTCGGATCTTTGTGAAAGGGAAGATGTATGGGCAGTTGGCGAAACCGGCCTCGACTACTACTGGAGTACTGATTTTGTTGACCAACAGAAATCGAGCCTTCGAATGCATTGCAATATGGCAAAATCGACAGGTAAACCTATTGTGCTTCACAACCGGGAGAGTACCAAAGATCTTCTTGATATAATTGAAGAGGAGCAGGATGGTAATTTGACCGGCGTTTGGCACTGCTTCACTGGCACCGAAGAGGAGGGAAAACGAGCCATTGATCTGGGGTTGCATTTGGGAATCGGTGGAGTATCTACGTTTAAAAATGCAGGTGTGAATAAAACGGTGGCAAAGCTACCGCTCGATAAAATGATTCTCGAAACGGATGCCCCATATTTAACTCCTGCGCCTCACCGTGGAAAAAGAAATGAACCGTCATACATCAAACTGATCGCAGATAATCTGGCCGGGTTACACGAAAGAACGCTTCAGGAAATTGCTGAAGTAACCTCACAAAATGCTTTTAAACTATTTGGTGTGAAGTAGAGGTTGGCTTAGGGAAGTTAAGCCCGAATATGACCTTCCCCTCTCGAGAACTTGCCCGACTACCGGCGGAGGGGATTGAGGGGTGTGTTTCCTCAATACGGTGCCCGTACCGTTGATGATAACTTTCAGCTCTGCTTCCTCGTCCCGGTGCTATGCATCGGCGGCGACAACTTGCAGCTCGGCTGCACAAAGATTTTATAATCTTTTTATTGAATAGATTTAGTCAAACCTAATCCCTGAATGGTCCGCCTCTTCTCTGTCCAATGTTACAAATCACTCTCTCTGTTCTGCGAGGAATTTAGGGAGACTTTATACCCAGGGTTTCACTCCTGGCTAATCATATGCTGCCCCGCTGGGGCAAGATTTAATACTCCCGTCTACATGCTAGAGTCTCCTCGTTCCGGTATTCTATTCAATCTCCTGTCTATCATTGATTTTAGTTTTTATGATTCACCTTCACTTACAACGCTATCAATTATTTCTATCAACAAAACCTGTAGCTTCATCTTGAAAACCCGTATTTTCGGGGCTAATTAAAAATCATATCGAAATCGATCTGAATAAAGATCATAGAAACAGACAATCCCTAATGACGTACCTGACGTTCGTCCGAAAAGAGAGACGATTACTTACATTCGCAGTATCATTTACTTTTTTCTCAAGTTTTGGGCAGACGTTTCTTCTCTCGCTGTTTGTACCCTATTTTCTGACAGCATTTGATTTGAGCAATGCATCTTTTGGAACACTCTACTCTCTAGCCACTCTTACAAGTGCACTGGCATTACCTTATCTGGGACAGTGGATTGATCGAATACCCCTGCGGAATTACAGTATGTATGTAGCATCCGGTCTTTTAGTAGCAGCCATTCTGATGTCGATCTCATGGCACGTAGCAATGCTATTTGTTGCACTTATATTTTTACGACTCGCCGGACAGGGACTCAGCGGTCATACCGCCCAGGCAACCATGGCACGTATATATGATCGTGACCGTGGAAAAGCACTCAGTATCTCTGCTCTCGGTTATCCGATCGGAGAAGCTATTTTACCTTCTTTAATTGCCTTCATGATGGTTTATATGCATTGGCGAACGGTATGGGGATTTGTAGCCGGTCTCATTGCACTATTCTTCATCCCGGTTCTCTGGTCGCTCATCAGAAATGAGAGTACAACCGTAGAAAAGAGTGAAGAGGATGTGGGAACTACCCGCGAGAACTACTCCAAGGTTTTCTCTGATAGAAGAACCTTCTACACCATTCCGGCCATTCTGATTCCACCGTTCTGGGTAACCGGACTTTTTTTATATCAGGTATCGGCAGCCGGAGATATGGGATGGACCGCAGCTGTAGTGGCATCTGCATTTGTGGCATTTGCCATTAGCAGAATTGTTTCAGGTTTGTTATCAGGACCGATGATCGATCGTTTTTCTGCTCAAACTCTTTTTCCGTTTTTTCTAATACCCATGATGCTGGGGCTCACAGTGGCCATCTTTTTCAGCGGTACCTGGACAGCATTTATCTATATGGGTTTGGTTGGAGTTACACTGGGATTGAGCAGTACATTCAAATCATCTCTTTGGGCAGAACTTTACGGCACAAAAATGATCGGAACAGTGCAAAGTTTATTTGCTTCTATAATGGTATTTAGTACTGCACTAAGTCCTTTTTTGATGGGATGGATGCTTGACAGCAGTTTTACCCTTACATCAATTTTTATGATTGCATTGGCAACAAGTCTTTTCTCAGCTCTACTTTCGTGCAGGCTCTTTTTCAAGTTCTGAAAAACTGTATTTTGTAATCATGTAGCTTGTATATTCTTTAAGTGTATTTGAAAAATTTTACGACAAAGTAAAATTGTCTGTGCCAAATGACTTTTGAAATCATTTTTGTTTTTGTACTGCTATTTGTAGCTGTTTTTCTAATTGTGACAGACTATGTCACATTTGATGTAGCTGGAATCATCATTAAAGCAATCATTGTTCCGGAGTCGTCTTTGGATCAAATGGCCCTAGGTAACTATTCATTTTTTGAGAATCGTGGAGTGCTGCCCCTTGCCGTAAGTCACCGGGGAGATTTAAAACACAGGAATGTTAAAGAAATAAAGCAGTAAACTGAAGAGTAATTATGCTCTTGGCGGTATTTTTACCTATGGGAACTGCGATGGATAGCACCGGAGCAGCAGAACTTATGGCAAACTCTATGATCGATAGTCCGGTAGGTTTCGGGTCAACGCACTGATGTCGGGATTTTTTCTTCTCACGCTGATCATAACCGCTGTGATGGCGAACAACGCTTCGGTCGAACTTTTAGCTCCAATCGTAATTGAGAATTCCTCGTCGAGTGGGGTGACTCATAAGCAATTTTTATACCAATCATCTGGCCATTTTATAGTTGCTCTTACAATATGAGAAGTAAAGTGCTTTTTGGTTGCGTTGGACTGTTCAGGAAAAACTATCAGATTAGATTAGCTTTTCAACCCACTTTGGTGTGGTTTTGACGTATTTATCGATTAACAGATACCAGGGAAACCCTATCAAAATTAGCTGCATCACAAATGAATCGAAGCGGATATTCATGGTTAAAGTTATACCGAAGTGCATACCGATAAGAAGCGTTGTTGTGAAGGGGCGGAGTTTTTTCCACCACATGGTAAACCCAATGAGTTCAGTAAGCCAACCAATAAGTAAAATTAATGATGCAACCGGGAGGTAGTTTAAAGCCAGTTCCTGTAAAAAATTGGGCTCATAATAGCCAAATGTAGAGTAGACGTCGACACTCTTTTCACTGATCCACAACCATAAATGTCGTCCATCAAACCAATAAATTCCCGTACCGATCAATTTTGCAATAAAAGCGGATGTATATCCAAGCCCGATAAAAAATATTATTGAGCCCAACACAAAACGAGGCATCTGTTTTTTACCGGGGAACCAAATGGCCCCGACAGCAAAACAGAGAACCGACATGCCAATTAGATTCATACTATGAGGTATTTCCCCCTGCGAGAATCTTGCAACGTATTGTATATGAAGCAGTATCATTACTACCATGTAAAACCACTTGTATCCCATACGTGCAAATGCAATACTCGAAAGTAGTGTGATAGTTGCAGCATTAATCAGTGCCAGATTCCATTGGAACAGAATAGAGATGTCTATATAATTGGCAATCCCAAGCGGTAGCACAACCTCGTTATTCCTGAGCTGCGTATAAATACCCCACTCCCAGGCATATTTGATGGTGTAAAAGAGAATAAATAGCTCAAAGATCTTAAAAAAGATCAGCTCGCCAGGACTTTGATTCCTATTTGGCTCAAAAAGTTGATGACCAATTTTTTCATACCATTTCATGGCTTATCAACCTCCATATACTCAGATTGGTTGATATTTGGGTTCAACACTGTTCCCTCATCAGTTAACAATATCCAGGGTATGATATCAACTGCTACAGAATCTTTCCCAGCTAAATAACCTTTGGCTTTAACAACGAGCCACCTGTTTTCATTAAATGTATTTAGGCCAAACATCCTTCGCAGAGCTTCACGTCTCTCTTGATTCCAACGGTTTGTTTTAGAGACAAAGTTGGCAAAGTCTATTTCATCAACTCCATGCGAACGAACAGAAACGGGATCACCAATAAAATTATCAATTGTGCGCTGTTCCCAAATTTCTTCTTCCTCGTAATCTGTAACGTCCAGAATCATGGCACGTGTCCATGGGTTACCGGCCTGAGAGAACATAGGGTAGATACTGAATGGCCAAAACTCTCCCTCATGTGGCGCTACTAGAATTGCAAAAACAAGAAGTAACACGCCTATTACTCTCATTCCGCGTTTAGATTCTTTTTCTGTCATACAGAACTGTGATCATTGCAGTTATCTATAAAAGTACAATTGTACAGTGCAAAAGAAAAGGTACAGAACGAAAAATTCTGCACCTTTAATAAAGTACGTATTTTTACGTAGAAAATTACGGACGAAAGTTTTGCTCTTCTTCCGGTTTGTTATCGAGTATCTCATCAATTTTTTCCATAATATCTCCGGTAATATAATCAACTTTATCTATTGCCTTCATATTCTGTTTTACCTGTTCAGGTTTAGACGCTCCGGTTATAACCGTACTTACGTTTTTATTTTTCAGGCACCATGCAAGTGCAAGTTCCGGCATGGTAAGGCCTGCTTCATCCGATACTTTGGCAAGTTTCTCTACTTTTTCAAGCTTTCTTTTACCGCTCTCGGTTTCGAGAAGGTTTTCACGCAGCCATTTATATTTATCAAGAGAAAGACGGCTGTCGTCCGGTACACCGTCGTTATACTTCCCTGTTAATAATCCACTGGCAAGCGGACTCCAAATGGTAGTGCCAAGTCCAATCTCATCATACAGTCTTGCGTACTCCTTTTCTACACGATCCCGATGGAACATATTGTATTGTGGTTGTTCCATTAACGGTGGGCGCAGATTATTAGCTTTCGCTATGTGATAGGCTTCACGTATTTGTTCGGTGGACCACTCACTGGTTCCCCAATAAAATGCTTTTCCCTGCTGAATCACCTGATTCATCGCCCAAACGGTTTCTTCAATGGGTGTGTATTTATCGGGTCTGTGGCAAAAGATCAGATCAACATAGTCTGTTTTCATGCGCTGAAGTGCTGCATTCGTACCTTCCATGATATGCTTGTAGGAAAGACCGGCATCATTGGGTCCACTGCCGCCCCAAAATATTTTGGTAGACAACACCAGGTCGGATCGTTTCCAACCGGCTTTCTTGATAATACTACCCATCATTTTTTCTGACTGCCCTTCAGAATAGGCCTCTGCATTGTCAAAAAAGTTGACACCCGCATCGTAGGCCTCTTTCATGCAGTTGTAAGCGATATCTTCGTCAATTTGATCGCCAAATGTTACCCATGAACCAAATGATAGTGCGGATACTTTTAATCCTGATCGTCCCAAAAATCGATATTTCATCTCTGTATTTATTTTAGTTAATCGTTCATTAATCTCAACAGATGGAAAAACTGTAACGTTCTGAATTTCAGTTGATTTTCACACATATCAGAATATACAATGTTAGTTCATGTTTATTTTAAATAGATGACAATATGCTGTCACAGATTATATTTATTATGACTGTGATGAAGGGAACGAATCTCTTCATTCTTGCTAAAACTGAACACCGATATAATCAAGAGAGGAGAACACATCTAGCTGTGGCGGCTCAAACTGTCACAGCTATTTCTTTATTAACATGTTTATCTAATTTAAAAGGGTTGCCATCTAGGTTGAATGATAAATGTAAAACTTAGTGTTGCGGAGAATAAAATTCTAAAGCATTTGTTAAGATAAAAATGATATCCCCGCATAGTCAGCGATTATGCAAACGATCGTCTTCAATTGTTTTAAATTTTATGTAATTTCTGTCTTGTAATTTTCTGACTGCAAAAAAACCTGATGACAAAATTTATTCGTCTTTTCATACCGGTTGTAAAGCTAAATAGCCGCCGGCCGTTTTTAGTTTTAGCCGTTGCAATTTCTCTCGCAATTGTTGCAGGTTATTTTGCATCAAAGCTTACGGTCGACACTGACATTGCCAACCTTCTCCCGGAATCTAATCCGAATGTACAAGCTCTTGAAAAACTACAAGAGACAGCCGGAGGCGAAACCGAACTGGAGGTGGCAATTAAATCTCCCGACTTTGAAGCAAATGTGGCCATGGCCGAGCATCTTGCTGAAAAGAGTCTGGAGCTGCGCTATCCGCGGTACGACGATTATTTCTTCAGCAGTGCCGAGTTCAGAAGGGATACTGAGGTATTGCAGGATAATTCTCTCTATATTGCAACCGTAGACGAACTGCAAGCAATTAAAGAGTATCTGCAAGAGGAAATAGATCAGGCAAGAGAGGAAGCTAATCCATTTTTTGTAGACTTTTCAGATGACTTTGAAGATGAAGAGGTTGAAGAAGAAGAGACGGACATCAGCAAATATCGCGAGAGCTACGATAATCTCATACCATCTACGTACGCTACGAATAAGGACAGCACTGTTGTGATGCTTAAACTCTATCCAAAAGGTTCGAAAAGTGACATTCAGTATCTGGAGGATATGTTTGAGACATATAATGATATGCTTGACGGAATTGATGTCGCATCCTATCATCCTCAGATGGAGATAGAGTTTGGCGGGCGACTGAAACGCCATTTGAGCGAGTTTGAGTCGATTATGAATGATGTCTTCAACAGCTTTTCGCTGGGTATAGGAAGCGTGATACTGCTGGTGATGCTATACTTTTTTATCAAAAAATATATCCACTACAAAAAAGGAGAAAAAACCAGACAAAGACACAGTTTTTGGTCCCATTTTATTCGGATGCCAATTCCGGTTCTGGTCATCGGTATTCCTCTGCTAATAAGTTTAATGTGGACATTTGGAATTACCTATTTACACATTGAAGTTCTGAATACCATGACATCAGTACTTTTTGTGATTCTTTTCGGATTGGGTATCGATTATGGGATTCACTATTACGCAAGATATATTGAGTATCGTTCTGTAGGGCGCTCAGTGGAGAATAGCATTGTTTTGGCGTATGATAGAACGGGTTCCGCAATTATTGTGAGTGCTTTTACCACGGCAGCTGCTCTATTTGTACTGATGTTTGCCGATTTTCGCGGTTTTTCAGAATTTGGATTTATTGCCGGAATCGGGATCCTATTTGCACTGATTGCCATGCTGTTTGTTCTGCCATCTCTGCTAGTCATTTTTGAGCGCTGGAACTGGATATTGATTAATAAAATCGGAGATGATTTTGTGCCATCCAAAGGGATTCAAAAGTACCCCTATGCTCGATCCATAGTCTCCGTTGGACTATTGGTTTCAATTGTAGTCATTATTTTTTCAGGAAACTTAAGATTCGAATATCAGTTTGGTAATCTGGAGCCTACTTTCGAGGAGTATGAAGAATTCAGGGAATTTGTAGAGGGAGTAGATGAAAATGGACGTCGAAATCCGGCATATATCATTGCAGACAGTAATGAAGATGTATTTGAAGTTGTAGATTCACTGCGAGCCCGTCAAGATCGAAATCCGGAAACGCTTATTAATGATGTGGAAGCTCTTCAGGAACGATTCCCCCCCAATGAAAAGATGGAAAATGAAAAACTGCAGCACATTGCCGAAATTCGTGAATTGCTTCAGAACAGTTTCATACGGGATCAGGACGATGAAAATCTTGAACTGTTACGGCGTGGTTCTCAAACGCGCGAACCGCTGGAAGAAGAAGAGCTTCCGGATTTTCTGAAAAATCGTTTTATGACACAGGATGGTGAAATTGGCAAATTTGTAATTATTTACCCCAAAGGCGGCTTGTCAGACGGACTTAGATCTATCGCATTTAAAAATCAGGTTGGTGAGGTAAATATAAGCAGCGGTAAAACGTATCATGCAGCCAGTACTTCTATTGTGGCTGCGTCTATGCTGGATTTGATGAGAACTGAAAGCCCGTACATGGTTGCGGCAACTTTTATAGTCGTATTTCTTTTTATCTGGTTTAGCTTTAGAAATTTCCGGTGGACACTTATTGCACTTATACCGCTTATAATCGGTCTTTTATGGCTGTTTGGTGTAATGTTAATATTTGGGTTGAAATTTAATTTTTACAATCTGGTTGTACTGCCGGCTGTGCTTGGTATCGGTTGTGATAATGGAGTACACCTGGCTCATAGATACCGTGATGAAGGTCAGAAAAGTATGTGGGATGTACTTTCCAGTACAGGTCAGCACATTACAATAGGGTCATTCACAACCATGATGGGTTTTGCAGGACTACTGTTTACAAACCATCCCGGATTGCAATCCATTGGAATAATGGCCGTGGTGGGAATAGGTATGACACTGTTTACGGCACTTACATTTCTGCCGGCAATGGTTCAGGTTCTGGAAGACAAAGACTGGATGCATTAATAGATTGATGCATCATTAGATCAGCCTTTTCATCCCGATGTTTTTAAAATTTATATCAGGGAATAAATGAGCTCAACGATCACAAAAACTGAAGCCATTGTTTTACGTACGGTAGAGTTTCAGGAGTCAAGCATCATAGCCACTCTCTTTACGCTGAAACACGGAAAAATTGCTGTTATAGCCAAAGGAGCGCGCAAGCCTAAGAGCAAATTTGCAGCGTTTTTGGTGCCGGGGCAAATGCTTGAAGTTGTCTACTATATGAAGCATACACGCCAGGTCCAGACTCTTTCTGACTCATCCTATCTTCAGAAGCTGGACAGTATTCGATTTGATGTGCAAAAAATGGCACTGGTAACGATTACTATGGAGCTGACTCATCAGCTTTTGCATGAAAATGAAGTAAACGAACCACTCTTTCAGTTTCTTTCTGCAATGTTACCCTGGTTGAATAAACAGGAATCTGTTTCAAAAATCATGTTCCCATATATTCAGATCAGGCTGGCACAGCTTCTTGGAATTGGAATACAAAATACAATTGAGGAACACGATGTACCTCAAACGGGTTATATAAATATTCAATCCGGAACGATGTCAACTGAGGCTATCGACAGTGATTCATTACGCTTAACTCCCGGTCAATTTCAGTTTGTGAATGAATCTCTGCAGTCTATGAAATCATCGATTTTTGATATAGCTTTGACAAAAAGTGAATTGAATACATTGATAGCACACTTGGATAAATATTTTCGTTATCATATTGAAGGAGTAAGGCCCAGAAAATCTGATGCCATATTCGACCAGCTACTTGAATCTTAGCCAATGAAAACCCGCGATAAATATCTTACCGGAATTCTATTAGTACTCATAGGGGTATTGCTTGGCATGATATTGATGTTTTTCCGTGACGGCGCCATTTCACTTGATTTGGCAGAAGTAAGGGTCACTGATATCGACAGAAGTGCGGAACCTTTCTGGAGTTCAGATGATCTGGAAAAAATTGATGATCGCTTTCTGTTCAGATCTGTTGCTAAATCTGTAACACCCACTGTAGTTTACATCGAAACCCTTGTAACAACTAGAGACCGTCGGGCGCAAACAGAAGAAGAGGAAGACAATCGTTTTTGGGAGAGATTCATACCGCCCCGTGTTCGCACTGTAGGATCCGGTGTGCTGATCTCTTCAGACGGATATATTCTTACCAATAATCACGTTATCGAAGGTGCGGTTAACGAAGGGATTACGGTAACTCTAGAGGATAAAAGAACGCTTGAAGCCAGAGTTGTTGGGCGGGACCCGAGTACTGATTTAGCAGTTTTAAAAATCGATGAAGTTAACCTGCCATCGGTTGTTATTGGCAATTCTGATCTTATAGAAGTGGGAGAATGGGTACTTGCAGTAGGTAATCCGTTCAGGCTACGGTCTACGGTTACTGCCGGAATTGTAAGTGCGCTAAGCCGCGATGTGCAAATAATAAATGATGCACGCCGTGTTGAAAGTTTTATACAGACTGATGCTGCCATCAACCGGGGCAACAGTGGTGGTGCGTTGGTCAATACGAGCGGTGAACTAATTGGTATTAATACTGCGATAGCTACTCAGAGTGGAAATTATCAGGGGTATGGATTTGCAGTACCGAGCAATCTTGCTCTGAAAGTATCTCGCGATTTGATAGAATTCGGGGAAGTGAGAAGAGGAATGCTGGGGGTTACAATTCAGTCTATAGATGATAGAATGGCCAGAAGAGCAGGGTTGGAGGGCATTACCGGTGTAATGATTACGAGAGTGATGGAAGATGGTGCAGCAGAACGCAGCGGGCTGCAGTCCAATGATATAGTTTTAGAAGTTAATGGTGAGATAGTGAATGAGTCTAATCAGCTTCAGGAAAAAGTGGCCATGTACCGTCCTGATGACGAAGTAGAGCTCACTATTTGGAGAGATAATCAAGTGATTACGAAAGTTGTTGTACTTGATGAACTTGAACAGCCCGAGCCGCCTCAAAATACATTTAATCCGGAAACCGGAAACGAACCGGAATTAGATGATTGGGAGGAAATACCGGAGGGTGGCCGTGAAAGAGGAATTGAACAGCAGCGATTTGAATCAATGGGTTTTACCCTCAGGGCACTTTCTACTCCGGAAGATTCGGAGCTTTTTAACATATACATACATCGGGTTGTACCCGGTTCAGAAGCGTGGAATCGCGGTTTAAAAGAAGGGTTTGAAATTATTGAAATGGATGGTGAGCCCGTAAATGATCTGCAAACTGTGGAACAAATTATTACCGATTCTATAAAAAACAACCGATCTTTAACTCTTAAAATATTGACAGAAGAAGGAGCTACAGGCTACTTTCAAATTAACTAATAAGAATGAAATATCTATTTCTGCTAATTATATCAGGTCTGTTATTTACTAATTGCACATCTACTGAGACCGTTACTACTGACGAAGACATTGAAGTTGAAGATGAGGAAGCTGAAAAAGATCGATTTGCCCCTGAATGGTATAATGAGGAGGTAAAATCGGCGACTGATTCCCTGACTTTTTCCGGTTACTCCTACGCGATTGCAGATGGAGAAGACCGAGCTCTTGAGCAGTCAGAACGGTCGGCTCTGTCGAATTTACGCTTTGAGATTGATCGCTTCGTTGAGTCAGTTCGTACCGATTTGGAAGAAGACAACGGCAGTGAACCATTCGGTTCTCAGCAGTTGATCATGAATGTGAGAAATGCAGTGCGGAACCTTGATCTTTCCGAAACAGAGATTGATTATGATATTCAGCAAGAGAATGGATTTCATCACGTGTTCATCAAAGCAGAGATTTCCAGGGAAAAAGTTGTTGACATTCTTTCCGAAGTTATTTCTAATCCCACTCTTTCAGCCTCGCTAGAAGACGAGCGGGTGCTATGAGTGAAACTGCTGAGTTGTAGGCTTTCTAGCCACTGAAATGATAACTTTATTATTATCAAAGATCTATCATAACAGTATTCATACCAATACTTTCATTTAATTATAAATTGATATAGATATGCCAAATGCGATCATAAAAACTGAAAAAGGGGACATGACAGTTGAATTTTTTGAAAAAGATGCCCCCGGAACGGTCGATAATTTTGTGAAACTTTCAAAAGATGGGTTCTACGATGGGCTAACATTTCATCGTGTGATTCCTGATTTTGTAATACAGGGTGGATGTCCTAAAGGTGACGGCACCGGAGGACCGGGTTACACAATAGACTGCGAATTGGATGGTGAGAACCAATACCACGATCGAGGAGTACTCTCTATGGCGCACGCCGGAAGGGATACAGGCGGATCACAATTCTTTATTTGTCACAGTCGAAAAAATACAGCTCACCTTGACCGCAAACATACCGTATTTGGTAAAGTAGTTGAGGGGCTTGATGTAATAGATGATATTCGCCAGGGAGATGTCATTAAGAAAATCGAAATCACTGAAGAGTAGAATCTGAAAGTTTTATCAGTTTTACTTGTTGGCTTTAGGATTCTATTAGAATAGCCAGAGTTTTAATAAAACAACGATAATACAAGATCAAATGAGCGTGGGGAAAATGGATAAAAACGTACGGGAAAAAATAAATCATTGGCTTGAAGGTAATTATGATGAAGAGACGAAAGCCGAACTTCAGAAAATGCTGGATAATGGAAATACTGAAGAGTTGACCGATGCTTTTTACAAAGATCTGGAATTTGGAACGGGAGGCCTTCGGGGTATCATGGGGATCGGAACCAACCGTGTGAACAAATACACGCTTGGAATGGCAACTCAGGGGCTGAGTAACTACCTGAAAAAGGTCTACTCAGATGAACAGATTAAAGTTGTTATTGCCCACGACAACCGGAATAATGCCGAAAAGTTTGCATCAATTGTGGCGGACGTATTCAGTGCCAACGGAATTCATGTTTACTTTTTTGAATCACTTCGTCCAACTCCCGAACTATCATTTGCTATCCGTGAACTTGGCTGCCACAGCGGCGTGATGCTTACAGCTTCTCACAATCCTAAAGAGTACAGCGGTTACAAAGCGTATTGGAATGATGGAGGACAGGTGATAAAACCGCATGACAAAAATATCATCGCTGAAGTAGACAAAATTGAATCTGTGGATCAAATAAGTTTTGAAAGGGATGAAACACTGGTCGAAAAGATCGGACCAGAAATGGATCAAAATTATATAGAGAGGGTAGCTTCAGAGTCCATTTATCCGGAAGTAATTGAATCACAAAAAGATCTCAGTATTGTTTTCTCTCCGATACATGGAACTGCAGTTGACATCGTGCCTCGTGCCCTGAAAGAGGTTGGATTTACCAATGTAAATCTTGTTGAAGAGCAGTGTACGCCAGACGGTGATTTCCCCACAGTTGTATATCCGAATCCTGAAGAGAAAGAAGCTCTCACAATGGCTTTGAATAAGGCCAAGGAAATCAATGCCGATCTGGTGATGGCAACCGATCCGGATGCCGACAGAGTTGGGATAGCCATCAAGAACCCAGAGGGTGATTTTGAACTGTTAAATGGAAATCAAACCGGGGTGCTTCTTTTTAACTATGTTCTGAGCGCCTGGGAAAAGAAAGGTCTGTTTCGCGGCAACGAATATATTGTAAAGACAATTGTAACCACTTACCTGATTGATGAGATCGCCAAATCGAAGGGCGTTAAATGCTACAACACGTTAACCGGTTTCAAGTACATTGGCGCGCTGATGACCGAACTCGAAGGCGAAGAAAAGTTCATTGCCGGCGGTGAGGAGAGCTATGGTTACTTAGTTGGTGATCATGTGCGAGATAAAGACGCCGTTGTGGCTTGCACGATGATTGCTGAAATGGCAGCCTATTATAAAGATCAGGATCAATCTCTTTACGATGCTCTGATTGATATTTATGTGTCTTACGGATTATATAAAGAGGAGTTGATCTCAACTAAAAAAGCGGGAAAAAAAGGTGCAGAAGAGATACAGAAGATTATGGACGGACTTCGTCATGAGGCACCGGAATCATTTGCGGAACAGAAGGTTATCACAGTAAAAGATTATATGCACCTTACAGAAACGGATGTTGAAACCGGTCGTGTAAACAGCATTGATTTTCCCGCTTCTAATGTACTTCAGTTCATTACAGAAGGAGGCTACATTATTTCAGCTCGTCCATCAGGAACAGAGCCGAAAATAAAGTTCTACATTAGCGTTAATGGAGAGCTTTCAGATAAGTCTCAATATCTAAAGAGAGCAGGCGAGCTGGATAAAGTAATTGAACAGATTAAGAGTGAGCTGGACTTTTAATCATCCCTCTTCTTTAAAAATATCATACCCATACCCGTCGATGTTACAAGAAGCATCAGGTAGTTGAACCAATCCCCATATTGTGTAAAAAATGTGGGGATATTTCTATCGTAAATAGTAAAGGTAAACGCAT